>JAXHTF010000060.1 GCA_034211275.1 Acidobacteriota bacterium | reverse complement strand
TGTGGCGGTAGCTCTTGGCCTCGCCGGGGAGGAAGTCGACCCGGCGGATGGCGTTGTAGAGCTCGACCTCGGAGAACATGTGGCGGTTGTTGAGCACCACCTCGCCGCGCAGATCCCAGCTCAGGACTTCGTCCACTTCCAGGAAGTAGGCCGGCAGGCCCAGGTAGCGGGCCATGGCGGTGAACAGGAGGGTGAAGGAGAGGCAGTTGCCGGAACGTTCCCGGAAGGTCTCGGCGACGGTGCGGGTCTCGGTGTTGCCGTAGGTGATCTCCAGGCCGTGCTTACCGAAGACGGCGCTCTGGAGATTGAGAAAGCGTGTCTCCCGGTCCATGTTGAAGCTGATGCGCGAGTCGAGGAAGCGGCGGATCTCCGGGGTCAGGGCCAGCACTTCTTCTTCCATGGGCAAGCCCGGCTCGCTGGTCTCCGGGACAGCGCTAGCTCGTGGCATCAAGGCGGCGGCGAGAATGGATGCTGCCAGCAGCCAAGGTCTTGGATCGAGAACGCTCATCCTTGTACCCCTCCAGAGGATTGCTCCAGCCGCTCGATGGCGCGCTCGATGGAGCGTTGCGTGGCCAGGGATTCGGGCTCCGCCTCGAGAGCCTGGCCGTAGGCTTGAAGAGCCTCTTGGCGCCGGCCCAGATGCTCGTAGACCGCTGCCAGGTCCTGCAGCGCAGCGGCGTTGTCCGGCGCCAGCTCCACCGCCTGTTCCAGGTGGCGCAGCCCGGTCTGCAGATCACCATCCATGATCTCCACACCCGCCAGGCTGTGCAAGAGGTGCGAGTTGCTCGGGTTCAGCTGCAAAGCCCGGCGGTAGCTGGCGGCGGCCTCCGGTAGCTGCTCCAAGACGGTGCTCAGATTGCCCAGGTCGATCCACCCCTCGACATAGTCGGCATCGAGGTCCACCGCTTGTTGGAAGGCTCGGCGAGCCTCCGGAAAGCGGCCGGCGTCGGCGAGATTGCGGCCCAGTAGGTGAGGGAGCCGGGGATCGTCGGGGAGCGCGCCCATGGCTTGCCGTAGGACCTGATTGGACTCCTCCAGCCGGCCGGCGGTGATCAGGCTGCGGGCTAGCAGCTCCCAGGCCTCGAGGCTGCCGGGATCGGCTGCGGTGGCGGCCCGGAAGTCCGCCAGGGCAGGGGCCAGACGCCCCGCCCCGAGGTGGGTCTTGCCCCGTCCCACCAGCGCTTGGGGGTCTCCGGGACGGGCGGCGAGGACGGCTTCGAAGACCTCGCTGGCGTCGCTCAGGGAGCCCAGTTGGCCGAGGACGAGGCCGAGGTTGAGGCGGGCGTCCAGGTGCTCCGGGCGCAGCTCCAGAGCCCGTTGGTAGCTGTTCCGAGCGGCGGCAAAACGGCCCAGGTCGAAGAGGGCGTTGCCCAGATTGTTGTGGGCTTCGGCGAGGTCGGGCTCGAGGCCGAGGGCGGTGCGCGCCGCCTCGGCGGCGGCGGTGGCGTCCCCGGAAGCGGAGAGCAGGGCGGCGAGGTTGCTCCAGGCGGGGGCTGAGGCGGGGTCCAGCTCCACCGCCTTGCGCCCCGCCCCCAGCGCTGCCGGCAGCTCGCCGAGGGCGGCATAGGCCTGTCCCAGCTGATCGTGGACGCGGGATTCGCCGGGGGCCAGCCGGCGCGCCTGCTCCAGGCTTTGACGGGCGGCTTCCGGGTTGCCGGCCTCCAGCTGCAGCACGCCGGCGTTGTAGCGGAGCTCCCAATCTTCTTGGTCCGGGTGCTGGTTGCCGGTGTCCGCCAGCTCGACATATTTGCGCGCTTCCTCGTATTTGCCCGCCCAGAGCAAGACCTTGGAGAGGTTCTTGTAGGCCCGGGCGTAGGCTTCTTCGTCGACCCGCGCAAGCACTGCCTGCCGCACCTGGAGATCTTCCGGGCTGCCCGCCGCCACCGGCCGGGGGGCGAGGCCCAGGCTCGCCAGCTCGTTCAGCAGCGCGCGGCCCAGCAGTCCGTTGGCCCGCACCGTCGGATGCACGTGGTCGAGGAAGAGCTCATCCCCCAGGTTGCCGTGTCCTGCCCGTCGCCGCATCTCCTCCTTGAGCAGGTGCCGATAGTCCACCAGCGGCAGGCCGTTGGCGTCGGCGGTGTCGACGATGGCGCGGTCGATCTCCGGCAGCGCCCGCAGTGGACAGACGTCCTCGACGATGGCGTGCTGGAAGGCCTCGCCGGCCCGGTCGTGGTGCGATCGGCGGGTGAGGACTCGGCCGAGAAGGTATTGAGCGTCGGCGTCCCGGGGGTCGAGCTCCACCGCCGCTTCCGCGAGCTCGAGGGCGGTTTGCCGCGGTCGGTCGCTGGATGCCGCCTGCGAATCCGACGACGCCGAGAGGATTCTCCGCACTCGCTGCTTGAGGCCTTCGCAGCGCTTCCGCGAACCGGCGTCGAGGGCGTCCCCGTGAGCGGCCTTGAAGGGCGCGAAGTCCTTCTCGTTGACCGGAATGGTGATCAAGATCACTCGGGCCCCCACGCTCTCGGCGAGGTTGACCATGCGCTGGAGGTTGTAGCGATAGTGGTCCAGCACCTGGGCGGCGAATTCGTCGTCGCGGTGATAGGCGCCGAGGCCGGCGGAGGTATCCAGCAGCTCCTGGACCTCGCCGGTGAGACGGTATCTCTCCTCCGCCGCGCGCTGCCGTCGCTCCATCAGTCGCTCGCCGAGGGTCCAGAGCCGGGAGCGTTGGGCCAGCCGCTTGGCACCGGTGATCACCCGGGGCTCATGGAAAAGATTGGAGTAGGTGCGGCGCTCGAGGAATTCGTTGTTGCCGGAGTAGATGATGAAGAGATCCGGCTGGTAATGGATCAATTCCTCCATCAGCTTGGCCACACGGTAGCTGGCGTAGGAGATGCCACCGGCGTTGATCACCTCCCAACTCTGATCCGGGGCGCTGGTCTCGAGATAGGTGCGCAGCCAGCCGGTGAAGGAGGTGGCGTCGTCAAACGGCCGGCCGTAGGTGGTGGAGCCGCCGACGGTGAAGATGCGCACCGTGCCGGTTTTCTTCTCCAGCGGAAAGCTCTGGCGGTTGAATAGGGCGAGCTTGTTGGCGGCGGTGACCTGGTGCCGCCCGTCGTCGCTGGTTTCGAAGAGAGGGATATAGCTTTGGAAGCCGACGTAGGGGTCCCGCGAGGCGAGGGTGGGCTCGACTCCGAAGACCATAAGCAGGAGCTCCAGCCCGCCGAAGAAGAGGAGGCAGACCACCAGCGAGAAGAGGATCTTCTTGCCGGTGGAGAGGTGCGGAGAACCGCGGGAAGAGGCGGCTTGGTCTTGGGAAGGGGCCCCGGGATGGCCGGCTTCCGGGATGGGGTCAGTAGTTGGGTGCTGGGCGCTCATGGGCTGACGGTGGCCGGCGCAAAATTCGGCGAGCTTCGGCCTCATGGGCTCACCGAGCCGCTCCCGACGAGCCCTCAATTCAGGAAGTTCTCCTCATGATAGCGCGTCCGGCGGCGGGCCTCCTTTCGGGGCCGCCCCCGGACGGTGGAGTCATTCCTCGATGAGCTGATCGGGGTCGAATTTGCGATCCGGCAGATCGGTGCGCACGAAGTCGTGATCGCCGGAGACCTCGGGCCAGACGATGTCGTCGGGGGTAGTGCCAAGGTTCTGCATGATCTCCGTGAGGCGCCGGTGCAGGCGCTGGCGTTCGGCTTCGACGGGTTTGGAGGGGTTGACGCTGTGGTGGGCCAGGTTGTGGCGTTCCTGGGGATCCTGGTTGCGGTCGTACATTTCGTATTCGGGGTATTTGCCGGTGTAGCCGTCGAAGTAGACGGCGTATTTCCAATCTTTTTCGATCAGGCAGCGGATGCGGTTGGGTGCCGGGACGTAGAAGTAGAGGTCGTCGTAGGTGAAGTGGACGTAGTCCCGCACGGAGGCCTTGGGATCCTCCAGCACCGGGGAGAGGTCGTAGCCCTGGAAGGTCCAGCGGTCCCGCTCGGGAACTCCGGCGATTTTGGCCATGGTGGGGAGGATGTCCACCAGGCAGGCGAAGGAGTCGGTGCTGCGGGGCTGGTGGAAGAGGCGGGGGCTGGAGATCACGAAGGGGACGTTGAGGGTCTCCTGGTAGACGTTGTACATCTTCTGGCGCTGGCGGCCGTGGGCCATGGCCATGTCCCCGTGGTCGGCGATGCGGAAGACGACGCTGTCCTCCCGGCCGCCGGGCCGGGCGTAGAGGGCGTCGAGGACCTTCCCGAGCTCGTGGTCCGCCCGCTTGCACAGGTAGGCGTAGAACTGGCAGTACATTTTCTGCAGCTCGAAGTCGGTGGGGCCGATGACCCCGTTGCCCTGGTTGCTGAGCACGCGGAATTGCTCCTGAGACCGGGGCTTGGTCGCCAAGTCTTCGTCCACCGTCGGGGGCGGCTCGATGGGCAGGTCGCGGAAGTCGCGGTCGTGGTAGCCGGCGGCTTTGTAGAGGGGGATCTCGGTGCCGTTGGGCAAGGTGACCAGGGCACCGTCGGTGCCGGGGAAGGCGAGGACGTCGTGGGGGTTGACCAGGGAGACGATGAGGCAGAAGGGCTTGTCGCCGTCGTAGCTCTGGAGGAAGTGCACGGCGCTGTCCTTCCACAGCCGATCCTCGGGCAGGCTGAGACCGTATTTGGCCGCTTGGCCCTCCCCGTCGACAAAGCGGCCGTCGTTGTTGATGCGTCCGCCGCCCATGTTGGCGATGGCGAGGTTGTCGCCGGCGTCGGGCATGGTCCAGCCGTGGAAGCCGTAGCGATCCCGCAGGTGCGCGACGTCGGCGTCGGTCCAGTATTTTTGATCCAGGGAGGTGGAGTATTGAACCGGCTTGCCGAGGTGCCATTTGCCTTTGAACTCGACGTGGTAGCCGGCGGTGCTCAGAATCCGGGCGAGATTCTGGACCTGGGAGGAAAGCCCCCTCTGGCGGCGCTCTTTGACCGCCAGGGTGGAGCCTTGGATGCTCGCCCCGGAGCTGGCGCCGTCGGGGATCAGGTCGGGTCGGCCGGAGTTGTCGAATTCGAGCACCTCGGTGACGCCGTGGCGGGCGGGGTACATGCCGGTGAAGAGGGTGGCGCGGGCGGGGGAGCAGGTGCAGGAGTTGGTGTAGCCCTGGGTGAATGTGAGGCCATGCTCGCGCAGTCGCTGCTCGGTGGGCAGATTGGCTTCCGCCCAGCCTTCCGGCCAGTGGGGGTTGCCGCTTTGCTGGTCGGTGATGAAGAGGACCAGGTTGGGCTTTTTGGGGAAGTCTCCAAAGGTCATTCGCGCTCCTTCGCTCAATGCATGGACAGTGGAATTGGAGATCCGTGGATCCCTCGTGGGCACGGACCCGAGCTGGTCCGTTTCCTGGAGGGCGTCTCCTGTAGGCCATTGATCGCAAAGCAGTCTACTGCTGCCTCCGGGGGTGAACAAGGTCCCCCGGACGGGCGTCAACAATCGAGCACCAACATTTGGGTCCCCCCCTTTGTTGCTATGCTCCAGCGATGAGCTCAAACGATGCTGCTACTGCCGCCGGCGAGGGGCGTTTGGACCTCGCTCTCTTTGGTGCGACCGGCTTTACCGGGGCCCTCACCGCCGAATATCTGGCCCGCCGCGCTGCGGCCGGGGAGTCCCTGGGACCGGGGCAGGAAGGCCCGTTGCGTTGGGCCATCGCCGGGCGGAACCGCGACAAGCTGGAGGCCCTGCGGCGGCGGCTGGAGGAGGAAGTGCCGGGGAGCCCGCTGCCGGAGATCCTGGTGGCCAGCGTGGACGATGCGGATTCGCTCCGGGCCCTGACCGGGGCCTGTCGGGTGCTCTTGACCACCGTCGGTCCCTACGCGCGCTTCGGGGAGGGGGTGGTGGCGGCCTGTGTCGAGACCGGGACCCACTATGCGGACATCACCGGCGAGCCGGATTTCGTTTCAACCCTTCGCGACCGCTACGACGCAGCAGCCCGGGAGAAGGGCTTGCGGCTGGTCTCCTGCTGCGGCTTCGACAGCATTCCCCACGATCTGGGAGCGCTCCTGGCGGTGCGGCAGCTGCCGGCGGATCAGAAGATCGATCTGCGCGGGTTCGTGCGGGCCAAGGGCGGTATGTCCGGGGGCACCTGGCGCTCGGCAGTGAACGCCATGGCGGAGACTCCGATCTTCGGCAAGAAGAGCGGCAAGAAGAAGAGGGCTCGGGAGCGTTCCCCTGCGCCGTCGGAGGGAGAGCGCAGGGTGCGCCGGGGATCTCAGAAGGTCTATCGGGAGAAGCTCTTCGGCGAGTGGGTCATGCCCCTGCCGACCATCGACCCGCAGGTGGTTCGGCGGTCCGCGCGGGAACTGCCGGATTACGGGCCGGATTTTCGCTACGGCCACTTCCTGCGCATTGGCTCGCTGCCCCGCATGGCCGTGGTGTCCGGGACCATCGGCTCGGTCTTTGCCCTCTCCAAGCTGCCTCCGGCACGCAAATGGCTGCTCTCCCTCAAGGATTCCGGGGACGGACCCACTGAAGAACAGCGCGCCCGCAGCCGCTTCAGCGTCACCTTCCTGGGCCGGGCCGGCGACGGCAGTCGGACGGTAGTGGAGGTGCGGGGCGGAGATCCGGGGTACGACGAGACCTCCAAGATGCTGGCCGAGACGGGGCTGTCCCTGGCGTTCGATGGGGACCGGCTGCCGCAGCAGGCCGGCACGCTGACCCCGGCGGTAGCGCTGGGGGGTTGTCTGTTGGAGCGGCTGCGGGAGGCTGGATTGGTCTTCGAGGTCGTGGAAACGAAGGGGCCCGGGGAGGACGCATGAGCCTGGAAGCATTCCGCGGCCTGTCGGTGGTGCTCACCGGCGCCTCCACCGGTATCGGGCGGGCCATGGCCCTGGAGCTGGCCCGTCACGGCGCCCGACAGGTGCTGGCGGCGCGCGGTGAGGAGGCTCTGGAGGAGGTGGCGGAGCTCTGCCGGGAGCTGGGGGGAGAGGCGGAGGCGGTCCCCACGGACGTATCAGACGAGGAGCAATGCCGGGCGCTGATAGAGCGGGCGGTGGAGCTCTACGGTGGCTCCGACGGGGGGCTGGACGTATTGATCAACAACGCCGGCCGCACCATGTGGAGCCGCTTCGACGAGTTGGAGACGCTGCGTCCGCTGGAGCAGCTGATGCAGATCAACTATTTCGGCAGCCTCTACTGCACCTATTACGCCTTGCCCCACCTGAAGCGCTCTCGCGGCCGCATCGTCGGGGTCTCCAGCCTCACCGGCAAGACCGGCGTCCCCACCCGCAGCGGCTATGCCGCCACCAAGCACGCCATGGCGGGCTTCTTCGACAGCCTGCGCATCGAGCTCGCGGAGTCGGGGGTCACGGTGACCATGACCTATCCGGACTTCGTAGCCACCGAGACCCGACGCAACGCCTTCGGCTCCGACGGTGAGCGGCTGGGCGACAGCCCGGTGCAGGAGGGCAAGGTGATGACCGCCGAGCGCTGTGGCCGGCTGATTCTGCAGGCTGCCGCCCGGCGCCAGCGGGAGCTGATTCCTTCGCTGCGGGGCCGGTTGGGGCTGTGGCTCAAGGTATTGAGCCCGGCGCTGGTGGATCGCATTGCCCAGCGGGCGATCCAGCGGGGTCGCTGATCGCCGAGCCCTCCAAACACCGCGGAGTCCTTCAGAGGCCGGGGTCGTTGATCGTCACCGGCTCGCGTTAAGATCCTGCTCCTATGAGAACGAAGGGCCTATGAGTACGAAAGGCGACAGCGGCGGCTCGTCCCGGCGCCGCAAGGGCCAGCTGGTGGTGGTGTCCTCCAAGGGCACCCGTCAGCGCTTCCTGCGCGGCATGGTCACCCACGATCTGGTGCAGCGGGGGCTCGACTTCGACGACGCCTACACCATCGCACGGTCGATCCGCGATCAGCTGAGCGGTCGCGAGGAAGTCTCCACCTCGGAGGTGCGGGATCTGATCCAGCAGGAGCTGGAGAAGCTCTTTGGGCCCGAGCTGCCGGCCCGGCTGGTGGCGAAAGTGGCGCCGGTGCCGGACCTGCAGGTGCTCTACCGGGGCCAGAAGCAACCCTTTTCCCGCGGCCTCCTGGCCCGCAGCATGCACGCCGCAGGGCTCGATATGGACCGTGCCTATCGCCTGGTGACGGAGCTCGAGGGGCGCCTGCGGCAGCAGGGAATCAAGACTCTTTCCAACGAGGAGATCACCCGCCAGGTGGGGGATCTGCTGGAACAGTTCGAGGGCTCGGACACCGCCCAGCGCTACCGCATGGTGCGGCGGATCCACCACCTGCCCCGGCCGCTGGTGATCTATCTCGGCGGCGGCAGCGGTACCGGCAAGTCGACGCTGGCCCTGGAGCTGGCGCCGTTGCTGCGCATCTATCGCATCAACGCCACCGACACCATCCGACAGGTGATGCGGATGATCTTCTCCCCGCAGATCCTGCCGGCCCTCCACGGCTCGAGCTTCGAGGCCGGCCGAGGCAGCGGACGCTGGGGTTGGAGCGAGGGGCAGCTGTCTCAGCAGGAGGACGATCCGGAGGCGGCTCTGATCACCAACTTCGAGGAGCAGGCGACCCGGGTGGCGGTGGGCGTGCGGGCGGTGGTAGAGCGGTCCATCGCCGAGAATATGCACGTCCTCATGGAAGGGGTACACCTGGTGCCGCCGCTGGTGCCGTTCAATGATCTGGAGGGCGCCGTCTACCAGGTGCCCATCATGCTCGGCACCCTCGATGAAGAAACCCACCGGGGCCGCTTCTTGGCCCGGGGGCGGGTCGGCGGACGGCGCGCCGAGCGGTACATGGAGAATTTTGGGTCGATCCGCACCTTGCACGATTACATCCTGCAGCAGGCGGAGCATCACGAGGTACCTCTCGTCGACACCTCCCGCGGCGAGCCACCGGTGGTGCGGACCATTCGTCTGGTGACCAGCCTGCTGCAAAAGCGCCTGCCCTACCTGGGGCGACCCGGCTGGGAGGAGACGGCGGAGATCACCCCCACGCTCTTGGTGATCATCGACGGCATGGCAGATCGGCCGGTGCGGGCGCTGGGGGGGCGGACTCCCCTGCAGGCGGCGGAGGTCCCGACCCTCGACCGGCTGGCGAGGGAGGGGCAATGCGGCTTGGCGGATCCGGTGGCGCCGGGGGTCGTGCCGGACACCGCCGCCGGCAGCCTGGCGCTCTTCGGCCAGAGCCCCCTGGCGATGAAGCGGGGCCCGGTGGAGGCGTTGGGAGCGGGGATCCAGCTATCCCCCGGGGATATCGCTCTCCGCGGTAACTTCGCCACCGTTGACGAGCAGGGCAACATCCTCGACCGCCGCGCCGGACGCATCCGCGACGAGGCGGCGGAGCTGGCGCAGGCCATCGATCATTTGCCGCTGCCGCGCACTCTCTCCGGAGAGGTGGAAGTGCGGGTGGGGGTGGCGACGGAGCATCGCCTGGCCATCGTGCTGCGGGGAGAAGGGCTGTCCTCTTCGATCATCGGCAGTGATCCCGGGGAGGGGGCAGTGCCCTGCCCGCCCCTGACGCCCCGGCCGGTGGACCCGGCGGATCCCCGGGCGGTCTACACCGCCAGCGTCCTGGCGCTCTTCGAGCAGGCCGCTCGTCAGGTGCTGGAAGAGCATCCCATCAACGCCCGGCGGCGGGAGGAGGGCCTGCCGCCAGCCAATATCCTGCTCACCCGGGGTGCTGGCCGGGTGCACAATCTAGTGCCTCTGGAGCAGACCGGAATCCCCCTCAAGCTGGCGTGCATCAGCGGCGACCAAACTCTCCTGGGGCTCGCCAGCTGGCTCGGCGCCAAGCCCATCACCGGGCCGGAGATGACCGCCAACCTGGATACTGATCTAGGGGCGAAGTTCGCCGCCGTGGCGGAGCAGTTGGAGCGCGCCGACTTGGTGATTCTGCACCTCAAGGGAGCCGACATCGCCGCCCACGACCGCCGGCCGGAGCTCAAGGTGGGCTTCTTGGAGGCCCTGGACGAAGAGCTGGGCAAGTTGTTGGATTCCCAGGAGAAACCCCTGCGGGTGGCGGTGGCGGCGGATCACGCCACCCTGTCGGAGAGCGGACAGCATTCGGCGGATCCGACGCCGGTGTTGATCTGGGGCCACGGTCTCGAAGCCGACGAGGTCTCCTGCTTCGACGAGCAGAGCGCCGCCGCGGGAGCGCTTCAGCGCTTTCCCCTCCAGATGCTCTTGGGACGGCTCTTCGATCTCAGCTGATCGAGCGCTTCGCGAGCTTTCCGGGCGCCGTTCGGTACCTCGAACGAAGTTGAGCCGCCGAGAGGAGCTGGAGTATCTTGAATGGCTGGTGCGGTGCCGGCTTCGGCCGGCCTCGAGCCTTTGCCCATTCCCAAGCCGTCCACCGATTCGGAGTGCACCATGTCCCAAGCCGCCTCCCCGGCCCCGAGCCAGTCCGATGCTCCAGAACCCGATGCCCTCGAAGCCAGCGCTGCCGCGGAGATCGAACGCAAGTTCCTCGTGCCGTCACCGCCCGAGGATCTCCGCAGCCACTCGTCGGAGCAGCTCCAACAAGGCTATTTGGCGGTCACCGAGGACGGCACCGAGGTCCGCCTTCGGCGCCGGGGGGATCATTGTTCGCTGACCGTCAAGAGCCCGCTGGAAGGGCCCGAGGGGTTGGCGCGATGGGAGAGTGAGGTACCGGTAACGGCAGAGCAATTTCACGCTCTGTGGCCGGCGACCCGCGGAAAGCGGGTGGAGAAGGAGCGCTTCCAGGTGCCGGTGGCGGGGGCGACGGCGGAGGTGGACGTCTACGACGGTGATCTTCGGGGTTTGGTGACAGCGGAAGTGGAGTTCCCCAGTCCCGAGGCGGCGGAGGCCTTCGAGGCGCCCCCGTGGTTCGGCCGCGAGGTGACCTCCGACTCCCGCTACAAGAATCAGCGGTTGGCGAGCCACGGGCTGCCTACGGCGGAGGTGGGCTCCTGATGGCGGTAGGGACGGCGAGCTCGGATCCGGTCTTCTTCGACTTCGATGCCGGCATCGGGGAGGACGACCTGGTGGCAGCTCTGGCCAGCCGGCTGGAGCCGCAATGGGGACTCCAGCGGGAGCGGGAGCGGCGCCACCACCTGACCTACTTCGACACCTTCGACTGGCGCCTGTGGAATCAGGGGGCGACTCTGCGCTGGCGCCGGGATCCGCCGGAGTTGATTTGGCGCGAAGTCTCCGGCCTCCTTCGGCACCGCCTGTCGTTGGCGGATCGCCGAGAGGGCGTCGCCGGGGAGCCGTCGGCTGGCTCGGCCGACGAGCCGGCGGAGCTGGCGGCAGAGGCTGGAGTCGGAGGCGACGACGCCGGCGAGCAGACCCCCATTCACCTCGAGCCGGCAAAGCCGTTTCTGCCCTCGGATCTGCCCCCGGGACCGTTGCGGGATGATCTGGAGCAGGCGGCCTGGGTGCGCTGCCTGCTGCCACGAGTGACGGTGCGCCGCCGCCGCCGCTTGCTGCGGGTGCTCAACGACAACCAGAAAACGGTGGTGCGGCTGGTGCTGGAACGCCGGCGGGCGGCGGATCCGGAGCGGCCGCGGCGCTCCGCCGAAGTGGCGCCAGTGTTGCGGGTGGTGGCGGTGAAGGGCTACGACCAACACTTCCAGGGCGTTCTGGGCGCGCTACGGGAAGAGCCTCTGCTGACTCCGGCGCGGGGCGACGAGCTGACCTCCGCTCTCACCGCCCTGGGCCGCTGGCCGGGGGATTACAGCTCCAAGATTCAGCTCGATCTGGATCCGGAGGAGCGCGCCGATCAAGCCCTGAAAGGGGTGCTGCTCTCGCTCCTGCGAGCGGTGGAGGCCAACGAGGAGGGGACCCGCAAGGCGCTGGACCCGGAGTTTCTCCACGATTTCCGCGTCGCCGTCCGGCGCAGCCGAGCTGCTCTGGGGCAGGTCAAGGGTGTGTTCCCGGAGCCGGTGGTGGAGCATTTCAAGACCGAGCTCAAATGGTTGGGGGGCGCCACCGGACCGAAGAGGGATCTGGACGTTTACAGCATGCAACTCCCCGATTACCGCGAGCAACTTCCAGCCGCGTCGGGGGAGGCCCTGGCCCCTCTGCGGACCTATTTGGACCGTCACAGTGCGGAGGAGCAGGAGCGGCTCGAAGCCGTTCTCACCGGGGATCGCTACCGCAATCTTCTGGAGGAATGGCGCCGCTTCCTGGAACAGCCGGTACCCGAGTCCACCGATCTGCCCAACGCCCAGCGGCCGCTTCTGGAGGTGGCTTCGGAACGCATCTGGAAGATGTGGCGGCGAGTCTTCAAGCGCGGTCGGGCCATCGATGAGGAAACGCCGGCGGAGGCGCTCCACAACCTGCGCATCGACTGCAAGAAACTGCGCTACCTGCTGGAATTCTTTCGTGGCCTCTACGCCGAGGACGAGGTGGCGAAGCTGGTCAAGAGTCTGAAGAAGCTCCAGGACAACCTGGGGGACTTCAATGATTTGGAGGTCCAGCAGGAGACCCTGCAGAGCTTCGCCGCCGGCATGGAGAAGGAAGGCCTGGCGACGGTGGAGACCATCTTGGCCATGGGGAGGCTGGTGGAACGCATGGCCCAGGGCCAGGAGCGGGAACGACAGCGTTTCGAAAAGCGGTTCCGGCGCTTCTCCGCGAAATCCAATCGTCGCCGGTTCCGCCATCTCTTCAAGTCCGAGAGCGGCGAGGAGGCGTCGTGAGGGTCTTCGCCGTCTACAACATCAAGGGTGGGGTGGGGAAGACCGCTGCGGCGGTCAATCTGTCGTACCTCTCCTCCCGCAGCGGCGTGCGGACCTTGCTCTGGGATCTGGATCCCCAGGGAGCGGCGACCTTCTACTTTCGGATCAAGGCCAAGGTCAAGGGCGGCGCTCGCGGCCTGGTGAAGCGCAAGCGAGATCCGGACTCGTTGCTGCGAGGCACGGATTTCGAGGGGCTCGACCTGCTGCCGGCGGATTTCTCCTACCGGAATCTGGATTTGGCGTTGGACGAGGCGGGCAAACCGCGGCAACGCTTGAGCCGGGTGCTCAAGCCGCTGGCGGGGGATTACGATCACGCCTTTCTGGACTGCGCTCCCAGCATTTCGCTGGTTTCGGAGAGCATCTTCGCCGCTGCCGATGTGCTCTTGGTGCCGACCATTCCCACCACCCTTTCGTTGCGCACTTTGGATCAGCTGGCGGAGCACCTGGAGAAAGAGAAGGCGAAGCATCTGCAGGTGCTGCCTTTCTTCTCCATGGTGGACGTGCGCAAGGCCATGCATCGGGAAGTGATGCAGCAGGCCGGCGACGGCCCCTTTCCCTTTCTGGAGACCGCCATCCCGTATTCCGCGTGGGTGGAGCGCATGGGGCTCGAACGCGGTCCGGTGGCGACCTTCGCCGCCAATACCGAAGCGGCGCGCTCCTACTATCGGCTGTGGTTGGAGATTGCTACCCGCGTCCGGCGCGGCTTCGCCGACGGCGGCTGAGGGGGCCAGGGGTGTACAGCGGGAGGCTGCGGGTTCACTATCCCGCCAACCAGGGTCAAGGAGAAGACGGCGAGAGGGGGTCTGGCCAGCGACTGGTGCTGCGCACGGAGCAGGACTGGCAGCGGAATGTGGAGGCCGTGGAGGTCAGCGACGATGGGACGGCGTGGGACTTTCAACTGACCCACGTCCATCATCATCTCCAGTGCAAGCCGTGCTTGGTGGCCGGAGATCAGTTGACCTGGTCGGAGGGCTCGAACCTCCTGTGGATTGTCGATGCCGACCCTCCTCAGGAGGTTTATCCGCATTTCTTCTCCGGTTCCGCCGGCCGCCTCAGTTCGGTGCAGGAGCTACCCTCGGCAAGGCTCTCTCAGGGGCACCGGCTACGGATCTACATCCCCGCTGGCTACGAGGAGAACGTCCTCAAGCGTTATCCGGTGGTCTATGTCTACGACGGGCAGAATCTCTTCTTCCCCTACGAGGCCTTCCTCGGCGCGGAATGGCAGCTCGACGAAACCCTCGATCGGCTGGACGCAATGAACCTCATCGACCGCACCATGGTAGTGGGGGTGTATTCGGAGGATCGGAACCGCGACTACACCCACCCTGGGTATGAGCTCTACGGCCAGGCGTTGGTGGAGGAGGTGAAGGCGTGGGTGGACGAGCGGTATCGGACGCTACCGGATCCGTCCTCCACGGCGGTGATGGGCTCTTCCTTGGGAGGGGTGATGGCCTTGCACCTGGCTTGGGAGCACCCCCAGATCTTCGGTAACGCCGCGTGCCTGTCGTCGGCTTTCGGCTGGAACGACGACTTGCTGGAGCGGGTACACCGGGACCCGCTGGCGGGGCGGGAGAATCTGCGCATCTATCTGGACAGTGGCTGGCCCGGGGACAATTACGAGGTCACTTTGAGCATGGCCGCTGCCCTCATCGAACGAGGGTTTCATTACGGCCGCAACCTGATGCATCTCGCCTTCCCCCAGGGGCGCCACAACGAGAGCGCCTGGGGCAGCCGGGTACACCTGCCGATTCAGTTGTTCAGCGGAAAGATTCGGCGCCTCGCCGAGGCGCGGCGAGAGCGGGAGGTGCCGCCTCCCCAGCCCCCAGGGTAAAGATCTCCACTCCGTCCTCGGTGACTCCCACCGAATGTTCCCACTGCGCCGAGAGGGAACGGTCCCGGGTGACCGCGGTCCAGCCGTCGGCCAGCACTTTGACGTGCCTCCGGCCGGCGTTGAGCATGGGCTCGATGGTGAAGAACATCCCCGGCTGGAGGCGTGCCCCGGTCCCCGGCTCTCCGTAGTGCAGGACCGTGGGAGCGTCTTGGAAAACCCGGCCCAATCCATGGCCGCAGAATTCCTGGACGTTGGAGTAGCCCTCGCGGCGAGCCACCCGGTCGATGGCGGCGCCGATGTCGCCGAGGGTGGTGCCGGGGCGCACGACGGCAATTCCCGCCATCATGGCTTCGTAGCAAGTGGCCACCAGCTTGCGCGCCCGCTTCGAGGGTTTGCCGACGAGAAAGGTGCGGCTGCTGTCGCCGTGCCAGCCATCGAGGATGGGAGTGACATCGACGTTGACGATGTCGCCGTTCTTGAGCTTCTTGGCATCGGAGGGGACGCCGTGGGTGACCACCTGGTTGACGGAGATGCAGGTGGCGTGGGTGTAGCCCTTGTAGCCGACGGTGGCGGGCACCGCGCCGTGGTCGCGCATGAAGTGGTCGCACCGGCGGTCGAGCTCGCCGGTGCTCACCCCCGGCCGGATGTGCTCGGCGATGAAGTCCAGAGTCGCCGCCGCCAGCCGCCCGGCACGGCGCATTCCTGCGAAGCCCTCCGGGCCGTGGATGGGTATGGGTTTGCCGGTGCGGTGGTCCAGGGGGCGGGGATCGGCGGGGCGGAGGGGGCGCTGGAACATGGCTCGATCATAGCAACAACAATTGGGTCCCTCTCCCTGCTCGGGGTCCTCGACTCGGCACTCAGCTGTGCGATCAACAATTGGGTCCCCCTTGAGAGCTTGGCCCCCAGAATCCACTTTCTCGCTCGAAGATGACAGATCGCAGAGGGTTCCTCCCTCTTCTGAGGGTG
This sequence comes from Acidobacteriota bacterium, assembly GCA_034211275.1. Taxonomy (NCBI): domain Bacteria; kingdom Pseudomonadati; phylum Acidobacteriota; species Acidobacteriota bacterium. The sequence continues at coordinate 16,347 of JAXHTF010000060.1, read as the reverse complement.
AGATGCATAAACCTATTCGATTCATCCCGCCCGGCGGGGCTCTGGTACTGGTCACCCACCGGTGCCAGCAGGCTCGCCTCTTGCTCACTCCCAAAGGCCGGCTCAATCAGCTGGCCAAGGCCATTCTGGCCCGCGCTGCCCAGCGGGCGGGGGTGGAGGTCGTCGCCGTCGTCGTGCTCGGCAACCACATTCACCTGCTTCTACGTGTCCCCGATGCCCGGGCCATGGCTGAGTTCATGAACTACTTCGCCGGAAATCTGGCGCGGGAGGCTGGCCGTCTCCACGGGTGGCGCGGAAAATTCTGGCATCGCCAGTACTCCTATGCCGTAGTAGCCGACGACGAGGCCTCTCAGGTAGCCATCTTTCGCTACCTTCTGGAGCACGGCTGCAAGGAAGGCCTGGTCTCGAGCCCCCGGCACTGGCCGGGGCTTCATCCGGCCTCCATGATCCTCAAAGGCCAGCGGCATCGGGGGACCTGGGTGGATCGCACGAGCATCTATCGCGCGCGTCACAACCGTCCGAGCTCGTCTCCTCGCCCCGTGGACTACGAAGGGGAGGAGATCCTGGAGTTGGTTCCGTTGCCTTGTTGGAACCATCTGACCTGGAAGGAGTACCAGGAACAAGTTCGGGCGATGGTGGAAGAGATCGAGGAGGAAACCCGAGCGAGACACCTGAGAGACGGAACTCGAGCCCTGGGCCGGAAGAAGGTCTTGGCGCAGAATCCCCGAGCCGCGCCCAAGAAATCGAAGAGAGGCCCAGCGCCACTGATCATCGCAGCCTCCGAGAAGGTCCGGGAGGAATTCCAGGAAGCCTATCGGAAGATCGTGGAGGCGTATGCGGTCGCCTCGGCACGCTTGCGAGCCGGAGAACGGCTGGTGCGCTTTCCCGAGGGCACCTTTCCGCCAGCGCAGGCTTTCGTCGGTTTCTCGGCGGAGGCGCGGGCGGGCTGATGGGCTGACATATCACCGAATCTCATCTGCTGGAGCTAGTCTTCAGGCTCCCTCATGGGGGGCCTTGGGAGAGGTGCATTCGGATTTTAGTGAGAGGAGCTCTTGGGCGGTTTGGAAGGACTTCTTTCGGGGCTCTGTGAGGGTGTCGGGGCGGAAAGACAAGCCGAGAGGGTTGAGTCCTGATCTAACTTCGGTGGGAAGCACAACAAATGGGTGCCAAAGTTTTTCGTGTCTGCAGCAACGGAGAGCTCGTCAGCAATTGGGTCCGAAGAGTTGGAAGAAGTTAGGAGAGATACTCACTTTGGCGGCTTGGTGGGACGCAGCTCGATGCGGCTGGGGAGGGTCCGGGTGGGATATTGGAGCAGGTCGATGACGGCCTGGGCGACGTCTTCCGGGTGCATCATCCAGCCGGTGTCGTCGCGGTGGTGGAAGGCGGTGTCTACGCTGCCGGGGAGGATGGCGGAGACGCGGATCCCGTCCTGGCGCAGGTCGAGCATGGCGGCGTCGGAAAGGCCGAGGAGCCCGAATTTACTGGCGTTGTAGGCGGCGCCACCGGCGAAGGGGTTGCGGCCGGCGAGGGAGGAAATGTTGAAAATCCAGCCATCGCCTTGGCGGCGCATGGGGCCGGCGACGGCGTGTAGGCAGTAGAAGGCGCCGTCGAGGTTGGTGCGGAGGACTTGGCGCCATTGGTCGGCGGTGAGCTCGTCGACGGGAGCGAAGGTGCCGAGGCCGGCGTTGTTGACCAGGCAGTCGATGCGGCCGTGGGCTTCGAGGGCGGTGGCGACCCAAGTGGCAACCAATTGTTGATCGCCGACGTCGAGGGCGGTGCCGGCGACGGCATCCCCGAAGCGCGGACGCAGATCATCGAGGGCTTCGTCGACGGAGCTTTGGGAGCGGCTGCAGAAATGGACGGTCCAGCCGGTTTTGAGCAGGGCTTCGACGATGGCGCGGCCGATGCCACGGCTGCCGCCGGTGACCAGGGCGATGCGGGAGGGCTGGGACGAGTCGGTCATGGGAATCTCCTGTGGGTGCGAGGCGAAGGAATTGGAGGTCAGTGATGGGTGGAGCGGATCTCGCCGAGGGTGCGGGAATAGCTGAGGCCCAATTCCAGCGGGAAGAGCTCGAGACCTTCGGCCCGGAGGCGCGGGGCGTGGTCGCGCTCGTAGGCTTCGAAGGCGGCGCGGTGGGAGAAGCGGTAGCGCGCCTGGCAGCGCACCGGTTCGCCGTCCAGGAGCACCGCGTCCGCTGCCAGGGCACCGGCGGCGCAGACGTCGGCGAGGTGGCCGCCCTGGAGCCAATCGAGCCAGCGCCAGGCGACTTTGGGATCGGTGAAAGTGCACTCGACGGTGGAGGCGATCTGCGGCTCCGCAGGATGGGTCTCAGGGGAAGGTTCCGTCTGGGGAGAAGAAGAGGTCATCGGTTGGGCTCCGAGGGGTTGTTGGGGTTGGGGGATGCCAATCGCTCGAGAGGATTCTTCGCAACAAGAGTGTAGCGTCTTCCGCCGGACAGCCCGCAAGCAGTCCGGCGGTGGTCTCGGGCCAGGATGCCGGGCCGTGATAGAAGTGAGGCGCGGGAGCCGCCGACATTCTTGATTGCGATTGAATCGTTAGGGGGGAGCTGGGCCATGAGCCAGAACATCGATGGGAAGGATACTCGCAAGGGGTTGGGTTGCCTGATCCTCTTCGCCCTGCCGTTCGCCGCCATCGGGGTGGTGATGGCGGTGCTCATCGGGATGTCCTTCTGGGAGTCCTACCAGATGCGCCAGTGGGTGGAGGTTCCGGCGGTGATCGAGGATGCGCAGCTCGAGACCCACCGGGGGGACGACTCCACCAGCTATTCGGTGACGGCGCGCTACACCTATCGCTTCGAAGGGGCGTCCTACGAGTCCACCAAGGTGGGCATCCACAGCGGTTCGGACAATATCGGCAGCTACCAGGAGCGCATGGCCCGGCGGCTGGAGCGGTATCGGGACAGCGGTGATCCGTATCGCGCCTTCGTCAACCCCGAGGATCCGTCCCAAGCGGTGCTCGACCGGGAGGTGCGCTGGGAGAAGCTGGGCTTTTACGCGCTCTTCATGGTGACCTTCGGCGGCGTCGGTTTCGGCTTGATCATTTTCGGTTTCATCGGCACCCGGAGGCTCGGCAAGCAGCTGGCCCGGCAGACAGAGGACCCCGGCCATCCTTGGCGGTGGCGGGAGGATTGGGCCGACAAGACGATCCAATACACCGATCGTGCCGGCGCCATCGGCTGGGTGATCTTCGCTCTGCTGTGGAATGCGGTGTCCTCGCCCATCCTCTTCGTCTTTCAGGAGGAATGGGAGTCCGGCAACCACCTGATCCTCATCGGTCTGCTCTTTCCGCTGGTGGGAATCTGGCTGGTGTTCAAGGCGATCCAGGCCATGCTGCGGTGGCGCCGCTACGGGGTTTCCACGCTGCATCTGGAGCAGGTGCCCATCGCTCCCGGGGAGCAGCTCGGGGGCCGGGTGGTGACCTCGGCGGCGGTGGATCCGGCCAACGGCTTCGACGTCACCCTCTCCGCGGTGCACTCTTACAGCACCGGCTCCGGGAAGAATCGCAGCACCCGCAAGGACACCCTGTGGGAGGACCAGCAGCAGGTCACCGTGACCCGCCGCTCCCGGGACGGGGTCGAGATCCCCGTGGCGTTCAAAGTTCCCGAGGGCGTGGCGACCACCGGCGAGGAGGGCGACCACAAGGTGGTGTGGCTGCTGCAGGTGAAGGCGGCGGTGGCGGGGGTGGACTATCACGCCAGCTTCGATCTGCCGGTCTTCGCCCTGGCGGAGGATGGCGTCGTCGACCCGGAGCCCCAGGATCTGCACCAGCTGCGGGGCCAGCGAAGCAGCCAGCCGCTCCCCTCGGTGCCCCTGTCCGGTCACGAGCGGGCCCCGGCGCTGGCCCGCAGCGGCGCGAAGATCGAAGCTTCCGGCACCGGCCGCAGGTTTCGCTTCGGCATGGCCCGCAATCCCGGGGTCGCCATCGGCGCGACCATCTTCTGGCTGATCTGGTCCGGGGTGACGTTCTTCCTCTACCGCTCCGACGCTCCCTGGGGCTTTCCGCTGGTCTTCGGGATCTTCGCCCTGCTCTTGCTTTGGTGGGTCTTGGAGCTGTGGCTACGCAGCTACACCGTGCACGCGGAAAGCGGCTGGTTGCAGCTGACCAAGAGCCTGCTGGGGATTCGCAGCGGCTGGCGGATGCCGGTGGCGGAGATCGACCGTTTCGAGATCCGCCGGGGGATGAAGTCCGGACAGCGCCAGTACTACAACCTCTATGTGCGCAGCACCGCCGACGAGGAGCACGTGGTGGCTTCGCAGATCCCGGGGCGTAAAGAGGCTCAGGCGGTGGTGGACGAGCTGGAGGAGCTCTTGGGATTGGAGTCGAGCGGCGACTGATTTCGCCGCGACGTGAGCGGTCCCACCGGCGGAGGTCCGGAGACTCTCCTGCCGGTGGAAGCTCTCGTCAGCTTAGCGGCCGGAATCGTCGTCGCCGGAGTCGTCCGCACCGTCATCGGCGGGTTGGGGCCGGCTCCAGGGTGGGACGATCTCGTTGGAACGGGCGTAGGCGATGGCCTGTCCCAGGTGCTCGTGGGCGTGGCTGAGGAGGATGAGCACCACGTCGTTGCGGGTCATGGTGCGGCCGAAGAGGTTGAGCTCCTCGGCACCGCGGCTCACGTCGAGGTCCTTGAGCGCCGCGCCGGCCTTGTCGATGGAGTCTTGGAGGGTTTCCACCACCTTGGCCTTGTCGGTGATCTGCTCCAGCTCGCGCACGCCCTCGGGCATCTCGGTGCCGAAGGGGGAGGAGAGAAAGTAGTTGGCGCCGGCCACGTGCATGAAGGTCTCGCTCACCGAGCGTACGCCCTCCATGGGCCGCCAGCCGTAGTGCTCCGCTGGAATGGCCTCGGCGAGGTCCACGAGCTTCTTGTTGACGCCCTCCCAATTGCGCAGCAGCGCGGCCTTGGCGGCCTCGCCGCCGGCCATGGCTTCCTTGGCGGCCATCTCCGCATGATCATGATCGTGATCGTGGTCCTTGGCGTCCTTGTCACCGTGGGCGAAGGCCGGGGCGGTGAAGAGAGTAGCCAGAAGGGCGATGGCCAGGAGCGCCGCCAGCCCGCGGCGCTGCAAGAGATGGGAAAAGGGGAATGCACCAAACCTGGGGGTCTGCATAGGGGGATCCTTTCTGAAATGGACGTTCTGGTTGAGCGTTTGCTCAGCTAGTAGTCTATACGGTATGAAGATGGGAGAGGTTCAGCGGTCCCGGGAAGGCCGGGAGGAGACGAGATCGTGAAGGCCATGGTGTTGGAGCAGCCGGGACGGGAGTTGGTGTGGCAGGAGGTGCCGGAGCCTCGGCCGGGTGCCCATCAGCTGCGCCTCCAGGTCCTGGCCTGTGGCGTCTGCCGGACGGATCTGCACATCTACGACGGTGAGCTTACCGAACCCAGGCTGCCGCTGATCCTCGGCCACGAGATCGTCGGCGAGGTGCTGGAGGCTGGGGCGGCGGTGAAAGGCTTCGAAGTGGGGCAGCGGGTGGGAGTCCCCTGGCTGGGGCATACCTGCGGTCAGTGCCGGTTCTGTCGCAACGACCGGGAAAATCTCTGCGATGCCCCCGGCTTCACCGGCTATCAGATCGACGGCGGCTACGCGGAGCGGACGGTGGCGGACGCCCGCTATTGTTTTCCCATTCCCGACGAGTTTGGGGCGGTGGAGGCGGCACCGCTCTTGTGCGCCGGCCTTATCGGTTACCGCTCCCTTCGCATGGCGGGGGAAGCACGCCGGCTGGGGCTCTACGGCTTCGGTGCCGCAGCCCACATCCTGGCCCAGGTGGCCATCTTTCAGGGGCGGGAGGTTTATGCCTTCACCCGCCCGGGAGACGAGAAGGGCCAGGAGTTCGCCCGCTCCCTGGGGGCCCATTGGGCCGGCGGTTCGGATCAGCTGCCGCCGGAACTCCTGGATGCGGCGCTGCTCTTCGCTCCGGTGGGGGTACTGGTGCCTCGAGCCTTGGAGGCGGTGATCAAGGGGGGCACGGTGGTGTGCGCCGGCATTCATATGAGCGACATTCCATCCTTTCCCTACCGCCATTTGTGGAACGAGCGGGTGATTCGCTCGGTAGCCAATCTCACTCGCCGGGACGCCGAGGAATTCTTCCGGGTAGCTCCGCAGGTGCCGGTGCGCACCCGGGTGACCTCGTTTCCTCTGGATCAGGCCAACGAGGCGCTGCGGCAGCTACGGGACGGCGAGCTCCAAGGGGCGGCGGTGCTGGTGCCGTGAGCAAAACATTTTTCGGCCCTGACTCGTAGACAAGGTAGCCGGGGGCCGGTGGAGGGGTGAAGAGTGCTCCGCTGACGGTTCCCGCGCCCCGTCCGCCAACGAGAAGCAACACGCCGAGCAGCACCGTCCTGAGAAGGACGGCGACGGCTCTACGAAGCACGGTGCTGAGAAGCACGACGCCGGGAGCGAAAGCGCCCGCCTCCCCGAGGTCCGACCGAACCATGATTCATCTCCAAGACCTGCACAAGAGCTACCGCACCGGCGGCAGCAGCCTACACGTGCTCAAGGGCATCGACTTGGAGATCGGCGCCGGGGAGATGGTGTCGGTCATGGGCTCCTCGGGGTCGGGCAAGTCGACCCTGATGAATATCGTCGGCATCCTGGACAGCTACGACGAGGGGACCTACCACCTCGACGGCACCTTGATCCGCGATCTCGACGAGCGGCGGGCGGCGCGCTACCGCAATCAGTTCCTTGGCTTCATCTTCCAGAGCTTCAATCTGATCCCGTTCAAGAACGCCATGGAGAATGTGGCGTTGCCGCTCTATTACCAGAAGGTGGGGCGGCGCAAGCGCAATCGCATCGCCGTGGAGCTCCTGGCGCAGGTGGGGCTGGAGGCCTGGGCGGAGCACCGGCCGAATCAGCTCTCCGGCGGTCAGCAGCAGCGGGTGGCCATCGCCCGGGCGCTGATCACCGAGCCCAAGGTGATCCTCGCCGACGAGCCCACCGGCGCCCTGGACTCCAAGACCTCTTTGGAGGTGATGGAGGTGCTGCGGGAGGTCAACCGCCGCGGCACCACGGTAGTCATCGTCACCCACGAGCACGACATCGCCGGGATGACGGATCGAGTGATCCATCTCCACGACGGCCTCATCGTGCGCGACGAGGTGCCGCTGGCGGCGCCGATGACCGGGCCTTCGGAAGAGGAAGAGCCTGCGGAGGCGGTTACCGCCGCGCCGGTTGCTGGGAGCTAGAGTGTTCGACCTCGACAGTTGGCAGGAGATCCTGGCGACCATCCGCCAGAACAAGCTGCGCACCCTGCTCACCGGCTTCAGCGTCGCCTGGGGCATCTTCATGCTCATCGTGCTCCTGGGCTCCGGCGAGGGCATGGCCAACGGCGTGGAATATCAATTCCGCGACGACGCCATCAACAGCATCTGGATCAGCAGCGGGCAGACCAGCGTGCCCCACCGGGGGCTGCAGCCGGGGCGGGACATCCAGCTCACCAACCGCGACTACGGGGCCATCCGGGATCGGGTGGAGGGAGTGGAGCACATCACCTCGCGCTTTTATCTGCGGGGCACGGTGACGGTGAGCTACCGGGACGAATACGGCAATTACGACATCCGCAGCGTGCACCCGGACCATCGCTACCTGGAGAAGACCCTGGTCACCCGAGGGCGTTTCCTCAACCAGCTGGATCTGGAGCAGCATCGCAAGGTGGCGGCCATCGGCGAGGCGGTGGCGGAGGGGCTTTTCAAGGGGCGGCCGGCCATCGGCGAGTATCTGAAGATCAACGGCATCCCTTTCAAGGTGGTGGGGCTGTTCCGGGACGAGGGCGCTCCGGGAGAGGAGGAGAAGATTTACCTGCCCATCAGCACCTCCCAGCGGGTGTTCAACGGGGCGGATCGGGTCAACCAGATCATGCTCACGGTGGACGACCCGAGCCTCGAGGCGACCCAGGCGCTGGCGGAGGAGGTGCGCCGGGGGCTGGCGGAGCGTCACCGCTTCGCCCCGGAGGATCCCCGGGCGGTCTTCGTGCGCAACAATGTAGAGTTTTTCCAGCGCTTCCTGCAGGTGATGGGGGGCATCCGGCTCTTCGTCTGGGCCATCGGCATCGGCACCATCCTGGCCGGGGTGGTGGGGGTGAGCAACATCATGATGATCACCGTCCAGGAGCGCACCCGGGAGATCGGGGTGCGCAAGGCTCTGGGAGCAACGCCGTGGTCCATCGTCGGCCTGGTACTCCAGGAGTCGGTGCTGATTACCTCCATCGCGGGCTATCTGGGCCTGGTGGCGGGGGTGGCGGTGCTCGAGTTTGGGGCCGCCCACCTGCCGGAGTCGGAATTCTTCGTCCAGCCGGGGGTGGATTTCCCCATCGCCGTCACCGCCACCCTCTTGTTGATCTTGGCGGGGACCATCGCGGGCTTTTTCCCGGCGCGGCGGGCGGCCAAGGTGCAGCCGGTGGAGGCCCTTCGTGATGAGTGATGGGGGGATGAGTGATCCGAGGACCAACCATCCGCCGACGACTCGCGAGGCGGCGCCGTGATCTTCGACCTCGATCATTGGGCGGAGATCTACGAGTCCCTGCGGCGCAACAAGCTACGCACCGCCCTCACCGCCTTCGGAGTGTTTTGGGGCATCCTCATGCTGGTGCTCATGCTGGGCTCCGGCGAGGGTTTGAGCAACGGCATCGCCAAGCGCTTCACCGGCAGTGCCACCAACAGCTTCTTCGTCTGGACCCGGCGCACCACCGAGCCCTATCGGGGGCTGCCTCCGGGGCGCACCTTCGAGCTCAACAATGGCGACGTGGAGGCGCTTCAGGAACAGGTGCCGGAGCTGCGGGTGGTGGCGCCGCGGCTGCAGCTGGGAGGCTTCCGTAGCGGCGTCAACGTCACCCGCGGCAACCGCGACGGCGGCTTCAGCGTCACCGGCGACGTGCCGGAGAACCAGGAGGTGCAGGCGGTGCGCATCCTCCGGGGTCGTTTTCTCAACCCGCTGGACCTGGAGCACAACCGCAAGGTGACGGTGATCGGCAAGCGGGTGCAGGAGGTGCTCTTCGAGGATGGAGAGGACCCGGTGGGGGATAGCGTCGAGATCCGCGGGGTGTATTTCAAGGTGGTAGGCGTTTTCGAGTCGCTGCTGGACGGTGGCGGCGCGGAGGAGGACGATCAGCGTCTGGTGGTTCCCTTCACCACCTTCCAGCGCGCCTTCAACCGCGCCGACGAGGTGGACTGGCTGGCCTGCGTCAGCGCCGACGGTGTGCCAGCCTCGGTGGCGGAGGAGAAGGCCAAAGTGGTGCTCGCCAGCCGCCACCAGATCGCCCCCACGGACACCCGGGCCTTCGGTTCGTTCAATCTGGAGGAAGAGTACGTCAAGATTCAGGGGCTCTTCGCCGGCATTCGGCTGCTGGTTTGGATCGTCGGCATCGGGACCCTGTCGGCGGGGGTCATCGGGGTGAGCAATATCCTGTTGATCATCGTCAAGGAGCGCACCAAGGAGATCGGTCTACGTCGGGCGGTGGGAGCGACGCCGTGGCAGATCACCGCCCAGGTGATCCTGGAGGCGGTGGTGCTCACCGCCAGCGCCGGATATTTCGGCCTGGTCTTGGGCGTCGGCCTGTTGGCGGTGGTGTCCCAGGTGCTCACCGCCGCCGGCTCCCCTCAGGCCTTCTCGGATCCCAGCGTCGATCTGCAGAGCGCGCTGCGGGCGCTGGTGATCCTGGTGTTCTCCGGAGTTCTTGCGGGGCTCATCCCGGCCCAGCGGGCGGTGCGTCTCAAACCGGTGGAGGCGCTGCGTCAGGAGTGAGGCGCCAGGAGTAAGGTGCCAGGAGTGATTCGCCGGCTCCGGTGGGCCACCTCGTCCATCGATTCCCATCACGGCAGAGCCCACAACGGCAGAGCCCACAACGGATAAGAAAGTCCCAACGATGAAGAAACTATTCCTCGTCCTCGTCGCCCTCCTGCTCGTCGCCGGCTTCGTCGGTACGCTCTACTTTCTGTGGTCCAAATCCCAGGAGAAACCGGTGGTCTTTGCCACCGAGGAGCCGTTCCACAGCGACATCGTGCACAAGACCGTGGCCACCGGCTCGGTGGTGCCGCGCAAGGAGATCGAGATCAAGCCTCAGGTCTCGGGCATCCTCGACGAGCTCTTCGTCGAGCCCGGGGAGAAAGTGGCCAAGGGGGACCTCATCGCCCGGGTCACCATCGTTCCCGACATGGTGAACCTGAGCAACGCGGAGAACCGCCTCAACCGCGCCCGCATCAGCCTGGACAACGCCCGCACCGACTTCGAGCGCAACGACGAGCTCTTCGGCCAGGGGCTCATCGCGGCGGCGGATTTCCAGGGTTTCGAGCTGGCTCTCAAGGAAGCCCAGGAGGAGGTGTCAGCGGCGGAGGACAATCTGGCGCTGATCCGTGAAGGAGCCCTCAAGAAGTCGGGCAAGACCAGCAACACCCTGGTGCGGGCAACGGTGCCGGGGATGGTTTTGGAGGTGCCGGTGGAGGAGGGAGATTCGGTGATCGAGACCAACACCTTCAACGACGGCACCACCATCGCCACCATCGCCGACATGGACGAGATGATCTTCGAGGGCACGGTGGACGAGTCGGAGGTGGGCAAGCTGCGGGAGGGGATGGAGCTGGTGCTCACCATCGGGGCTCTGGAGGAGGAGAGCTTCAACGCTCTGCTCGAATACATCGCCCCCAAGGGCGTGGAGGAGAACGGCGCCATCCAATTCGAGATCCGCGCCGCCCTGATGCTGCGTCCGGACGTCTTCGTGCGCGCCAACTACAGCGCCAACGCCGACATCGTGCTGGCGCGGCGGGAGAATGTGCTGGCGATTCGCGAGAGCTGGCTGCAATTCGACCAGGACCAGCAACCCTACGTCGAGGTGGAGGTCGCTCCCCAGACCTTCGAGCGCCGGGACGTGGAGACGGGCCTCTCCGACGGCATCACCATCGAGGTGGTGTCGGGCCTCGACGAGGGGGCTCAGATCAAGGATCCCAACAGCGCGGTGGTTTCCTGAGGCCGGGCTTTTCGGCGGCCCGCGTCCTGACGCGAGCTCCCCTCGGCTCCGGTGGGATACAATCCCGGCATCCGCTGACACTGCGTAGGGATTCGGGAGGAGCGAGGGGCCGCCGGCCCCGGGATCATGTCGAAGAACGACAGAAAGACGGGAAAGGCCGCGGCGGAGGAGCTGGGACGGCTGGAGCGGGAGATCGGGCAGCACGTCCTCGGCCAGGAGGAATTCCTCCGCGGCCTGCTGGTGGCCCTGTTGGCGGACGGCCACGTGCTCATCGAGGGGGTGCCGGGGCTGGGCAAGACCCGCGCCGTCAACCTCCTGGCCCGTGCCTGCCAGGTGACCTTCCAGCGGCTCCAATTCACCCCCGATCTGCTGCCGGCGGACATCCTCGGCACGCGCATCTACAACCAGCAGAGCGGTAGCTTCGAGACCGTCCGCGGCCCCATTTTCGCCCAGCTGATCCTGGCGGACGAGATCAACCGGGCGCCGGCGAAGGTGCAGTCGGCGCTCTTGGAAACCATGCAGGAGCGGCAGGTCACCATCGGCCGCGAGAGCCTGCCCTTGCAGCTGCCGTTCCTGGTCTTCGCCACCCAGAATCCCATCGAACAGGAGGGCACCTACCCGCTGCCGGAGGCGCAGCTGGACCGCTTCCTGCTCAAGCTGGTGGTGGGCTATCCCAGCCAGGGGGCGGAGAATCGGGTGGTGCGCATGGTGATGGACGAGACGGAGCTGCCGCCGGTGCCGCGGATCCTCGACGGTGGCGAGATTCTGGACCTCCAGCGCCAGGTGCGGGAGGTCTTCATCGAGGATCGGCTGATCCGCTACGCTACGGATCTGGTGCGGGCCAGCCGCGATCCATCCTCGGTGGGGCTGGAGCTGGACCGCTACATCGAGCTCGGCGCTTCCCCCCGAGCCTCCATCGCCCTCGCCCGCAGCTCCCGAGCCCTGGCCTTCTTGGAGGGCCACGACGCGGTGACGCCGGACCATCTGCGGGCCATGGCGCCGGCGGTGCTGCGCCACCGCATCCTGCGTTCCTACCTGGCGGATGCGGAGCGGGTGAGTGCCGACGCTCTGGTGGAACAGCTGCTGGGGGCGGTTCCCGTTCCCTGAGGAGCCATGGCTGGAGCGGTAGTTTCGAAGGCCGTCTCGGGAGCTCAATCTTGTGAACCAACAGCCGGGAGCACCGTCGACACCGACCACCGCCGACGCTAGCGCGGAGGCCGCCGCGGATAGCCCTTCGGATGTCGTCGCGGCGACGCGGCTGGCGGAGGCGGTGCGGGTCCTGGAGCTCGCCGCCCGGCACAACGCCGCGTCCTTGCGCAGCGGCGAGTACAGCACTGCCGTACCGGGGCAGGGCTATGTCTTCCACGAGGCACGGAAATACGTTCCCGGTGAGGCGGTGCGGCGTATCGATTGGAATATCACCGCCCGCCTCGGCGAGCCCTACGTGCGGGTGCATCGGGAGGAGCGGCAGCGGGAGGTTTTCCTGGCGGTGGACGTCAGCCCCTCCATGCACACCGGCTGGAGCCACCGTAGCAAGTTGGAGACGGCGGTGGAGCTGGCGGCGACCCTGGCGGTGACGGCGGTGGATGCCGGGGACCGCCTGGGCTACGCCCTCTTCGCCGACCAGGTGCTGGAGCTGGGAGCTCCCCGGGGAGGACGGCTGCAGCTGTGGCGGACCCTCGCCGCCCTGCTGCGGGGCAGTGAGCCCTGGCGCCGGCGGGTCGCCGTGTCGGACCCCCGCGCCGCCATCCATGCCATCGAGGCTCATCGCCGGCGCCGCTTCGTCGTCTTTCTGATCTCCGACTTTCTCGATCACGACGTGCCGGAAGATCTGGAGTACCTGCGCTCCCGCCACGACGTGTCGCTGCTCCACGTTTTTGACCCGGTGGAGCGGGAGGCGGCCCCGGCGGTGGTCTTCCCGGCGGTGGCGCCGGAAGGCGAGGCGCGCCAAAGCTGGGTCAGCCCCGGCGAGCTCGCCACCGGAGGCATCGACCCGGAGCTGGAGCGTCGTTCCGGGGAGCTGGGGCTGGCCTATGCGACGATCTCTTCCCAGGCGCCCATTCCTCAGGTCTTGGGCCAATTCCTGCATCAGCGCTCCCGGCGGACGAGCCGATGAGGGGGGCGTGCCAGTGATAGGGCCGAGCCCATGATGGGGCCAGGTCAGTGATGGGGCTGCAGCGCGAGCTGCCCGCCGGTCTCGGGGACCCACTGCACCTGGACGAGCCCTGGCTCTGGACCTGGGTGCTGTGGGCACTGGCGCTGCTGGTCATCGATCTGTGGTGGTGGCGGGGGATCGTGAGCGGCTTGCGGCGGCTCGATCGCGCCGCGTCGGCGCCGGCGCCGGTGCCGGCCGCGGTGGAGAGCCCCGGGCCGGACTGGGTGCAGCGGCTACACCGCACCCACGCCGAGGCCGGGACCTACCGCCGGGGCTTTCATGCTCTGTCGGAGCTGGTGCGCCAGGATCTGGACGCCGCCCACGGAGGCGGAGGGCTGTGGGCTCGCTTCACCGCCCGGGAGCTCGAAGAACACAGCCAGGCCACTCGGCACCCCGCCGCCCTGCGCTTCCTGCGGATGCTCGAACGCCACCAATTCCGCCGCCGGGATCCCACGGAGTCGGATTGGGGGCGTATGTGCCGCCTCGCCCGGGAAGTGCTCGGATTGGCAGCGGATTCGGAGTCCGGAGACCTCTCGTGATCGAAGCGATCTCCTGGGCTCGGCCGGAGTGGTTCGGGCTGCTGCTGATGGTGCCCCTCTACGGCTGGCTGCGGTTTCTCCATCGCCGTCACTCGGTGGTGGTCCATGCGCCGCTCCAGGGGGCACCACCGGCAGGCCGGGGCCGATCCCTGCTGCGACGCCGGAGGCTGCGAGGTTGGGCGGCCCGGCTGGCACCGATAGTGGAACTGACTCTGGTGGCGGTGGCGGCGGTGGCTCTGGCGGGGCCGTCTCATCGCACCACCGTGGATTGGATCACCGACGAAGGGGTCGACGTGCAGCTGGTGCTCGACGTCTCCCTCTCGATGCTGGCGGAGGACTTTCCCCCCAACCGGCTGGAGGCGCTCCAGGGTTTGGCCCGGGAGCTGCTGGCCAAGGGCGGAAGCAACCGGCTGGGGCTGGTGATCTTTGCCCGCGACGCCTACGTCCAGAGCCCCCTGACCACCGATCATCGAGCTCTGCGGAACCTGCTGGATGGAGTGACGGTGGACGTGCTCGACCAGGTGCGCAGCGGCGGCACCGCCATCGGCGATGCGCTGGTGCTGGCCATCGATCAATTGCAGCGGAGCCGCATCGAGGGACGGGGGCAGGCGCTGGTGCTGATCACCGATGGCGCCAGCAATCTGGGCCTCGATCCGGTGCTGGCGGCACGCTATGCAGCGCATCAAGGGGTGCGCTTCTACGCCATCGGCGTGGGCGGTGAGGAGCCGGTGGCGGTGACCTACCGGGGTCGTCCGGTGGGTGGTGACTCCCCCTATCTGGCGGTGCTGGACACGACGCAGCTGGAAGCCATGACGGAAGCCGCCGGTGGCAGTTTTTATCGGGCCGTGGACGAGGGAGCGTTGGAACAGATCTTCGACCAGCTCTCCCGCCTCGAGCGGGCGCCGCTGGAGAGTCGTCAGATCGAGCTGCGGCGCTCCTGGGTGCCTCCGCTGGCGGGGCTGGCGCTGATTCTCTTCGCGATCTTGCTGGCGTTGGAGTCGGTGATTCGGAGGCCGCTGGCATGATCTATTTCGCCGAGCCCGGCTGGCTGCTGCTGGTCCTGCCGCTGACGCTGGTGGGATGGATCTTCGCCCGGATGCATCTCGCGGCCCTGGCCTGGGTGGAGACGCGGGTGGCCCCGCGCCGCCGCCATCGGCTGACCCGCCACCGCCGGCGGTCCCTGATGGCGCATTTGGGATTGTTGGGGCTTTGCGCTCTGCTGCTAATCGTTGCCCTGGCTCGCCCCCAGCTGCCCCGGGGCGGCGAGGCGACGGTGCGGGACGGCCGGGTGCTGCTGCTCCTCGATGGTTCCGCCAGCATGTACGCCGAGGATGCCCTGCCCATGCTGCGGGGCGGCGACGAGTCGGAGGTGATTCCCCGATTTTCCGCCGCCCGGCAGATCGCTCAGCTGGTGGTCGACCGGGTGCCCAGCCGGTTCCTCCTGGCGACCTATTCGGGTCAGGCTACGGTGCATCTGCCGGCGACCTCGGACCGTCCCCAAGTGCGTCGAGCGTTGGTGGCGGCGGAAGTTCACACGGTCTACCAGAATTCCGGTTCGAGCCTTTCCGGGGCTCTCGATCTGGTGCTGGAGCTCGCCGGCGAAGGGCCGCCGGACCTGCAGGTGGTGCTCCTCGGGGACGGCGAGCTGCCCTTCGACGAGGACTATCGGGCTCCCCTGGAAGCGCTGGTGGCTCGTGGGGTCCCGGTGCACGCATTGACGGTGGGAAGCGAAGAGGGCCAGGGCCGGGTGATCTACGCCATGGAGGATGTGGTGGCGGGGAAGCCCCAGGACGAGCGGCGCACCTTGGCGGAATATGTCACCCGGCGGGAAGATCGACACTTCCGGCGCATTGCCGAAGCCACCGGCGGAGTCTTCGCCGTCGCCCAGGGGGCGGCAGCGGTGGACCTCCTCGTCGAGGGGCTGGAAGGGTACCGCTTCGATCCCAGCCGGGCGCTGGGGGAGGCTGTCGAGATCGGGGAAGGCGGCGAGGAAGCTTTCCGCGGGGCGCTGGAAGAGGCGCTGGAAGAGGCGCCAGAGAGCAAGGTGCCGCGGGACCTGGCGTATTGGTTTGTGGGCGCCTTTCTGCTCCTCTTCCTGGCCGAGCGTCTGTGGCTGCGGCGCCCTCCCGCAGCGGCGGAAATGGACCGGGAGGGTTTCGATCTTTCTCGCATCGGATCCCCAAGGAGTGGGCGGGGTCTCGCCGTGATCCTGGGGTTGCTCCCGGCATTGCTCTTGGCCGGCTGCGGAACGCCATCGCAGCGGGCTCATCAGGAGAACGAGCTGGGCATCCTGCAGGATGCGGTGGGCGCCGGGGACGCGGCGCGGGCCCATTATCGGCGGTCCGCCGCCTACGGTCATCGGCCGGAGATCCCGCTCTTCAATCTGGCCCGCTCGTGGACCGCCGATGGCGAGCATTCGGAGGCCCACCGCCTCTATCAGGAGGTCATGCTGCGGGCTCCGGAGCTGTGGGAGGCTCATTACGGGGACGGCGTGACCCTCTTCCGGTGGGGTGTAGAAGAGGAAGATCCGGCGGGCTGCCGGCTGGAGGCGACGGTGGATCTGTGGCGGGCCGCCGAAGAGCGCTTCGCCGCGGCTGCCGGAGGGGCGGCCGATCAGCGCTTGGGCGCTGATGCCGAGGCCAATCGCCGGTTCGTTCAGGATCGCTTGCAGGAGCTCG
>JAXHTF010000059.1 GCA_034211275.1 Acidobacteriota bacterium | reverse complement strand
GAAGTAGCGAGGGGTTTCAACCCCTCGCGGGGCTCAACCCCTCGCGAAGCTCGCACAGCTCCAACCTTCCCTCCATTCCCCCGTACTACTACACTTGTCGGAAGAAGCCCGGACGCCGACGGAATCCACCCAGCGTTTGTGCCTTGGATAGAATCCACCCGTCCGTGCCCACGATCCGTTTCAACCACCCCGGCCGACCCCCGTCGAGCTCCTTCGGCCCCGTCGCCGGTTTTTGGGAGGTTTTCAGCTCATGCAATCTCTAACCTTCGCCCTCTTCGCCGTGCTCCTCGTCGGCTCCATGGTGGCCACCCCGGCCGCCGCCGGTGAGCAGGCCATGGAGCCCCACGGCTTCAACGTTCACGACCTCGTCAACATGGAGCGCGTCGGCGAGCCCCAGGTGTCCCCCGACGGCCGCTGGGTCGCCTTCTCGGTGCGCACCACCGACCTGGAGGAGAATCGCGGCCAGACCGCTCTTTGGCGGGTCGGCATCGACGGCAAAGGCCTCCAGCGCCTCACCACCCATCCCGCCGGCGCCTCCAGCCCCCGCTGGTCCCCCGACGGCAAGCATCTCTACTTCCTCTCCTCCCGCTCCGACTCCTCCCAGGTTTGGAGCCTGCCCATCGACGGCGGCGAGGCCCGGCAGGTCACCGATCTGCCGCTGGACGTAGCTGGCTTCGTCCTTTCCCCCGACGGCAAGTCTCTCGCCGTCTCCATGGACGTCTACCGCGAGTGCGCCGGCGAAGAGAAGGGCGTCCCCCAATGCACCGCCGATCGGCTGGAAAAGAAGGCAGAGGCCAAGACCACCGGCCAGCTCTATGATCAGCTCTTCATCCGCCACTGGGACACCTGGAAAGACGGCCGCCGTGGCCAGCTCTTCGTGGTTCCCGTGGCCGGCGGCGAGGCCGTCCACGTCAGCCAGGGCATTGCCGGCGACATCCCCTCCAAGCCCTTCGGCGACATGGGGGAGGTGACCTTCACCCCCGACGGCAAGAGCCTCGTCTTCTCCGCCCGCACTTCCGACCGGGAGGAAGCCTGGTCCACCGACTTCGATCTTTACCAGGTCCCCGCGGACGGCTCCGCCGCGCCTACCAATTTGACCCCGGACAACGGCGCCGTCATCACCCACCCGGTCTTCTCCCCCGACGGCAAGACCCTCGCCTACCTGGCCATGCGCCGCCCCGGCTTCGAGGCCGACCGCCTCTACATCCAGCTGCGCAGCTGGCCCGATGGCAAGACCCGCACCCTGGCGGAGGACTGGGACCGCTCCGTCCGCGGCCTGGATTTCTCTGCCGACGGCAAGACCCTCTTCGTCACCGCCGGTGACACTGGCCACGTGCCCCTCTTCGCCATCGACGTCGCCAGCGGCAAGGTCGAGAAGCTGGTGGCCGAGGGCACCGTCGGTGAGTTCTCCGTCGCCAAGGATCACATCGTCTATGGCCTCGACCACCTCAGCGCCCCGGTGGAGCTCTTCCGCATCAACACGGATGGCAGCGGCGTCCAGCAGCTGACGGATGTGAACGCCGAGCGGCTGAAGAACGTTCAATTCGGCGAGTCCGAGCAATTCAGTTTCGCCGGCTGGAACGGCGAGACCGTCTACGCCTGGCTGGTCAAGCCGGCGAACTTCGAGGAGGGCAAGAAGTACCCCGTCGCCTTCCTCATCCACGGCGGCCCCCAGGGCTCCTTCAACAACCATTTCCATTACCGCTGGAACCCCCAGACCTACGCCGGCGCCGGCTACGCCTCCATCATGGTCGACTTCCACGGCTCCACCGGCTACGGCCAGGACTTCACCGACTCCATCTCCGGCGATTGGGGCGGCAAGCCCCTGGAGGACCTACAAAAGGGCCTCGCCGCCGCGCTGGACCGCTACGACTTCCTCGACGGCGACCGCGTCGGCGCCCTCGGTGCCTCCTACGGCGGCTTCATGATCAATTGGATCGCCGGCCAATGGCCCGACCGCTTCCGCGCCCTGGTCAACCACGACGGCGTCTTCGATCAGCGGATGATGTACTACGCCACCGAGGAGCTGTGGTTCCCGGAGTGGGAGAACAGCGGTCCGTACTACGAGAGCGCGAAGGAGTTCGAGAAGCACAACCCGGTGCTCCACGTCGACCAGTGGAAAACCCCCATGCTGGTGATCCACGGCGCCCTCGACTTCCGCGTCCCCGAAACCCAAGGCTTCGCAGCCTTCACCGCCCTCCAACGCCAGGGCATTCCCAGCCAATTCCTCTACTTCCCCGACGAGAACCACTGGGTCTTGAAGCCCCACAACTCCATCCAATGGCACGACACGGTCCTCGCTTGGTTGGATCGGTGGGTGAAGGGGGAGGAGAGGTAGTCCTCTTCCTGAACTGATCTGTAAACCGGGTCTCCGGTCCTGATGCTTCAACGCCCCGGGTGCCTGCTCGGGGCGTTGGTGCGTTTGGGGCTGGGAAATTTGCTGAGCGATCCTTGCCCCGTCGTCCGTCCTCGTAGGTAGCCATTCTTGAAGAAAGGAGACCTGCGATGACCAATCGAAGCCCAGGCCCGCCCTCCAGAACGCTGCTGGAGGAGGCCGGCCGCCGCATGCAGACCCGCCGCCTGAGCCGCCGGACCATCCGGTCCTACTGCCATTGGATCCGCCGCTACGTGCGCTTCCACGGCCGAAGACATCCGAGAGAGCTGCGGGAGCCGGAGGTGAATCAATTTCTCGCCTTCCTGGCCAACGAGCGGAGAGTCAGCGCCAGCACCCAGCAGCAAGCTCTCTGCGCCTTGGTCTTCCTCTACCGCCACGTTCTGGAAGAGGAGCTGGGCGAGCTGCAAATCATCCGCGCCCGCCGGAAGCGCAAGCTCCCCGTGGTGCTGACCCGCTCCGAGGTTCGACGAATCCTCAACCAAGCCTCCGGAAGCCCCAAGCTGGTTCTCTCCGTCCTCTACGGCGGCGGCCTTCGCCTCCTCGAGGGTCTGCGCCTGCGGGTCAAAGATGTCGATCTGGAAACCTGCCAGCTCACCGTTCGGGACGGCAAAGGCGAGAAGGACCGCCTCACTATCCTGCCCAGTTCGCTGGTTGCTCCTCTCCAGAATCAAGTGAAACGGGTTCGAACAGCCCATGAAAAAGCTCGGCGGCAAGGCTACGCCGGTGTCGAGCTGCCCTATGCACTGGCGAAGAAGTATCCCAACGCTCAGTACGAGCTTGCCTGGCAGTATCTCTTCCCAGCTGAAAGGCCTTCCCGAGATCCCGAATCCGGCGCCATCCGGCGCCACCACATCCACGAACGCACCATCCAGCGAGCCTTCAAGACAGCGCTCCGTAGATCGGACGTCCACAAACACGCCGGCTGCCACACTCTGCGCCACTCCTTCGCAACCCATCTCCTGGAGGCCGGCTACGACATCCGCACCATTCAAGAGCTCCTCGGCCACAGCAATCTGAAGACAACGATGATTTACACCCACGTGCTGAACCAAGGCGGGCGAGGAGTTCGGAGCCCTCTGGATGACCTATGAGCGACTCGAACTCGACGAGGTACCAGCTTCCGGAGCCTCGAAGCCCGAAGAAAGAGAGTCCTCAGCGTGAATCTCCAGGTACTGCTCGACCGCTTTCCTAACATGAAAAGTCATGGGCTTGCCGTCACGCTTTTTAAGCAGGTAGAGCGCGCGAATATGGCAGGGAAGCAGCTTGGGCTGATACATCTTGCCTCCAGGAATTGTCGATCATTCGGATGACTCGATTATAGCTCAAGAAGGCGGTATTTAGGCGTAAAAAAGAAAGATTTCTCGTCTGGTTTGCGGCCATCCCGGCTGCCTATGCGACAGCGCCTATACGACAGATGGCGATCTGCCTATACGACAGCGTTCCGTGTCGCATAGGCACCGGGCAGGCTGCTATGCGGCTCATAACCAGGGGGAGATGCTCGTTATCGCGCCTTGCCTCAGCGGTGAGGCCTGTTCGGATAGGCAGAAACCCCGCGACAGCCAGTGTCGTGGCACGCATATTGGACAGGCGCAGAGATTGACGTTAGTTCCTCAGACAGCTTATGATGAAGAAAAAGAGCAGCTTGTAAGGAGAGAGAGTCTTGAGCAGGAGATTCCAAGTGCCGTATAGACAGATTGTGGCGGGAATCGTTGAAACTAAGGTTGAACTAAACCGCTTCGCGGTGGTTTTCTGACCCTCGATCCTCACGTCGCTTTCTCCGAACCTTTCGATCAGTTCTCGGCTTTCTTTTCCTTTCTTTCAGAGTTCCCCGCGTCCCAGCGCACTTCCTTTTTTGGAGCAATTCCGCTCCAGCAAAGGAGGTTCGCTATGGGAAAGCTGAAGACGAAGATGGAAGAGGAAATGGCGCTTCGGGGACTGCGGCCCCGGTCGCAGAAGAGCTATCTCTACGCGGTGCGCAAGTTCGTGGAGCATTATGACCGCTCCCCGAGGACGCTGGGCCACAGAGAGGTCCGAGCGTACCTGATCTACCTGCTCAAGGACCGCCAGCTGTCCGACTCCACGGCCAGCCAAGCGCTGCAAGCCCTCAAGTTCCTCTACCGGCACGTGCTGGAGTGCGGTGAAGTGGTCGAGGGCTTGGTGGTCAAGCGGCTGCGTCGGCGCAAGCTGCCGGTGATCTTGACCCGCGAGGAGGTGGGGCGGATCTTGTCGGCGACGAAGGGGCTTCTCTATCAGACGCTCTTTATGACCCTCTACGCCACGGGGCTTCGGCTTGGTGAAGGCCGCCGGCTCCGGGTCGAGGACATCGACCGGGAGGCGATGCGGATCTGCGTTCGGGACGGCAAAGGCGGCCAGGATCGAGCGGTGATGCTGTCTCCCCGGCTGCTGTACCACCTGGAGACCTACTGGTGGAGATGCCGACCCCGGCCTTGGCTGTTCGCTCGGCCAGGAGCGGACCAGCCGATAGGAGCCCGCAGCGCCCAACGCGCCTTCCAACGCTCCGTGGCGGCGGCCGGGATCGAGAAGCAGGTCGGCCCGCATTCGCTGCGCCATGCTTTCGCCACCCACCTGCTGGAGCAGGGCACGAGCCTGCTCTACATCCAGCAGCTGCTGGGGCACCGCAACCTGACCAGCACCATGATCTATACCCGCCTCACGGAGACTCAAACCAGCGGCGTGCGAAGCCCCTTCGACACGCTGATCGGAGAAGCGCCCGAGCGGTTTTGGTAGGCCGCCGTGCCTACTGCCGCTACCCTCGAGGTGGCGGACATCTTCCGGTCCTACGGAGATCGTTTCCGCGAGCAACACGCGGGGCGCTTGCCGCTGGAACACCTGCGGGCGATGTCGGCCATCGAACACTGCCGGACCGCCGAGCTGGGCGGTCACGTCTACGAGTGTGACCACTGCCGCGAGCGTCGGGTGGCCTACAACTCGTGCCGCAATCGGCACTGTCCGAAGTGCCAAGGGGCAGAGCGGCTGCGCTGGCTGGAGGCTCGTCAACGGGAGCTCCTCCCCGTCGACTACTTCCACGTGGTCTTCACCCTACCCGCGGAGCTAGGTCCTCTGGCGCTCCGGAATCCAAAGCCGCTCTACAGCCTGCTGTTTCGCTGCGCCGCCCAGACGCTCCTCGAGGTGGCTACGAGTCCAAAACGCTTGGGCGCCCGACTGGGCGTGCTGGCGGTGCTCCACACCTGGGGCCAGCAGCTGACCCATCATCCCCACGTCCACTGCATCGTGCCGGGAGGAGGCCTGTCGCCAACGGGAGACCGCTGGATCCCGTCCCGCCGCGGGTATCTGCTGCCGGTGCGGGTGCTGTCCCGAGTCTTTCGTGGCAAGTACCTGGCCGGCCTCCAGGCCGCCCGAGCTGCTGGCGAGCTCGCCTGGGTCGGAAAGGTGGAGCATCTCGCGGATCCGGAGACCTTCCAGAGCTTCCTCGATGCTCTCTACAACCAGGAGTGGGTGGTCTACTGCAAGCCACCCTTCGCCGGGCCGGAGAGAGTGCTCAAATATCTCTCCCGCTACACCCACCGCGTCGCCCTCTCCAACCAGCGCCTGCTACGGATGGAGAGCGACACCGTCGTGCTGACCTACAAGGACTACCGCCACGGCGGCCGGTGGCGGCTGCTACGCCTCCGCGCCGAAGAGCTGATCCGCCGCTTCCTCCAGCACGTCCTACCCTCCGGCTTCGTCCGCATCCGCTACTACGGCCTGCTGGCCAATCGGCACCGAGCCGAGGCCCTACGACTCTGTCGCGAGGCTTTGGGGGCTTCGCCGCCGGAGGGGGTGCCTGTGGAAGAGGCCTCGCCACCGTCGTGGGCCTGCCCGCACTGCGGAGAGGGAAACCTACGGATCGTGGGGCGGGTGAGTCGCCGGGAAGCTCCCGCAGCCTTGCTCCGAGAGAGGGCCCCGCCGTGTCGTGCTGCTTGAGGTCTCTTCGTGCTTTGCCCCGAGAGGTCCGTGCTCATGGACACAGGGAGGGGTGCGCCCGTAGTCGAAACTTGCGGTATACTTTCACTCTAGCAATCGTCAAAGTATCGATTCACGATCCGGAGGTAGCCGTGAAGCAGCGTCCAAGCAGAGAGTCGCGAGCCCCTGGCAGGCTCCTACGACGGCGTTTCCTGCTCTCCGCCTGTCGCAAAGACCGATTGAATCCCCATAGTCGGCCCGGCCGCTCGGCCCGCGGTTTCGTCCAACCGCGCTCTATATGACATCGGGAGGTGGGGTGATCAGAGGGGCTCGCTACGCGGTGATGTCACATAGAGCGCTTAATGTTAGCCGGCGCATGCCACTTCCAGTGAATTCGATGCTATAACACTGCAACAGAATAGGGACGAAGACGAAGAATGATCTCTGAACTCCTGATTGGAATCGTTTCCGGAATCCTGGCAACAGCTATCGGCGCGCAAGCGCTTCGACTCAAACAGTTCGGGCAGCTGAGAAAGATCAAGATCTTTGAGCCTGAAAGTGAGCAGCTGAATCGCAATTTCTATGAGTACTTCAAGGAGCGAATCAACGGGGCTCGAGAAGAAATAATTGTAACCGGCGAAGGTTTTGAGTTCAAGGGATCCGATGGGCCAAGGATCGCCAAAAACTATCACGAGGCGATGAGGGGCGCGCTGGCGAGAGATGTTCACATAACGCGTTTCCAGACCCTCAGGCCGCTAAATCCGCAGTGGGCCGAATTGCTCGGGAGACTACTTGAGGATTTCCCAGATTACTTCCACCTTTACATTGTGGACAACAAGGCGCAACAAGATATTGCAAGCGTGTGTGTTATCGACCAGGCGAGGCGGAGCAATGTGGTAGAATTGATGCTCTCAGCCGAGCGGGACCTTGAGGATTCCAAAGTGAGAGTTGCCTCTACAGGAATGTTCATCCACGGAAGAAAAGACCTCGCGAGACGCATGAGGAAGAACGTGCTAGCCATGAAGAACTACAAGTCAGTGAAGCCAGTGAGAACCAAGGATGAGTTGGATGAAGTCGCGGAGTCTGCTTGATGGAGCTCTATTTCGCATACGGCTCGAATATGTCGGCCCGCCAGATCAGGGAGCGCTGCCCGACTGCGGCGTATGTCGATCTAGGCAGGCTAGAAGGGTTCAGGCTTACATTCAATCGTAAGGGATCGTACCGTCAAGGCTCGGTTGCAAGTGTGGAACTGGGGGATCCCCACCACGACGTAGTTCTGGGAGTGCTTTGGCATATTTCAAGGAGCGATCTTGACAAGATGGATGAGATCGAAGATCCGGATGCATATGTTCGAATTGCTGTTCCGGTCGCAAATGGCCAAGGCGATGTTGGCTACGCCTGGACTTATGTGTCTTATCCTGACGAGCAGGGTCTTTCGCCGGATGCCGACTATCTCAAAGTGATGATCCAAGCCGCAGTTGAAGTCGGCCTGCCCAAGATCTACGTGAAGGGCCTTGAGCGATGGAAGGATGCGTAACTCCAAGATCACGACTTGCCGGCTAACACCGGCCTGGAGACGGACGGCTGCGCCGCCGCTCAGGCCAAGACCGTTAGCCGCCTGCACTGACCGATAGGTCACTCGATTCCACCAGCAATTATGATGCTTACTCCTACCAGCCTTGAGGTGCTTTCGATGAAGTCGCAATCCCCTTTACGGACTCATCTTCAGGTCGTGCCATTGGCGAAGGAATCGACCAGGCGCCGTTCCTGGTTCAGTAGATGCGTGCTCGGGTGTGGGTTAGTCATTGCTCTCTGCTTTTCTGGCACAGCCCAGGCTCAGAAATCCACGGTCGCCAAGAAACTTGCCGAGAAGTTCCTGGAGGGAATCGGAGTAGCTGTTGGCACCATCGCAGCAGAGCGCGCTCTCGAGGAGCTTAGAGACGCATCCGAACCTGCGGCCTGGCCGGCCGGAGCACCTCACCCTAGTGCACCTAACGTCGTTCACTGCGCGGAGCCAGGTTATTGGTGTCCGGCTCCCGGTTACCGTTTCGCGACACAAGATTCGGGAGATCTCTCGGTAGAGTCCTTCCTGCCCGACGGGCTTTCCATTTCCCGTTCTTCCAGCGTTGAAGTCGGAGCTAGCCATTTGCAGGTTCGCTCCCCGCCGGGATTTCATGTCGCGAATGATCTGGATCCGGATGCGCTGTCGGTCATGACTTCGCTCCTCGCTTCACGTCAGCTGGAACTGAAGCTTCTGTACTTTAATGACGTGGACTTAGCTAAAGTACTTCGGGGACAGATGCCGGAACTCAAAGAGAATATGACGTTCTGTATCGTTGTCGATGCGGGCGGAAAGCCGGCGGTTGAGCCAGATTTCGCGAAGGTGCGATCTATGCTGCGGCAGCCTCTCGCTCAGGTAAGCCTCGAGAATATCAGGGATCAGGTCAATCGCGACCTTGATGACCTTTTCAGGCAATACGAAGGCATGGAAGAAACCGTCCAAATTAACCAGACAGTTCAGCTCGGAATCTTCGCTGATCGGGAGGACCGCTTCTGCTCTTCAGTCCTAGCTTCGTACGCGGTACCCGAGGAGCCGGCTCCCGTTCTCGAGGTGAGTTCTACCTGCTTCGTGCCCTGGTCGGGTCGAGTTCTAGCTGTTTCAGCTGCTCGGATTTTTCCTGGCAAAGAGGAGATTGATTTTCGCTGGACCGAAGCCCAGGCCGGCAACTTTGCTGCGGCTCTGCTGACGCCATGAGAGTAACTTCGGGTGCCTGGGCAGGTAGAGCAGAGGGATCCTTTCGACAAGGTCTTTGGTTTGAGGCATCCACATTTTTTGCGGCTAACCAACCACTCCAGCGAACTCAGCGTCGCCACTTCGCGGCTCCGCTGGTCGCTGAGTGGTCGCACGTTGGGCGGCTCCCGGCACCGAGGGGTTAGAGGAAGTCTTTCATGAGTAGGTCACCGATTCTCGCGGCAACGAGGCAAAGGAGAGAAATCCGCCTGAATCGAGACCTCGGCGGACCAGATGCTCGGTATCTCGTTGTCGAGACTCCAGCTGCCCTTGTTCTCGTTCCTGAGCCCGGTTCGTCTGAAGCTAAGCGCCTTGCGAAGCTGGAACAGGAACTCGTTCCGGGGTTACCTACAGAAGTTGAGGAGAAAGACTCTCAGCTTGCTGAGGCGTTCTTGACCCTGGGTGATCGAATCCCAGATTCAGACTGGAGGAAATCGGACAACCCCTATCGGTACCTACTGGAGAACCTTTCGGAGAGTCGCAAGAACTCCGAGCTGTTGGCGGACGTTCGGGACTATCTAACGAAGCACCCTGCCGTCAGCAATGCCGTGGAGATGCTCTTTACCTCAATTGCAATGAGCGCGCGAGCTGATTGGCGTTCCGGCCCGGTGGAGCATCGAGGCGTACTCGCGCGTGGATGGTTCTTGGGGCGTTGGGTTCCAACCTTCTTGGTCTTGGACGGGCCGATTTCCAGATTCCTGAGAAGCCAGGCATTTAGACGCCAAGTTGGCACGACGAAGATACTGCGGGAGGTTAGAGCTTTCCTCCAGGCGAGTGACTTCGTCCGACTTAGGCATGCCTTCGCTCATTGGTCTTTCCGTTGGGAGGTCACGGGCTCAGACTCCGAGATAGTGGGCTATGGAAAGACGCCGTCAGATGAGGTGCGATTATCCCGAGCAGAAGCCGATGCATTTCACATCATCACCTATGCGATCATCGAGGTGGTCGATGAGGTGTTTGTCTACAAGATCAGGCCGCCCAACCCGGCTGCTGAACCGAGCGGCTCTGCCGCCGGTTAGCAGCAACAACGCTCGACGACATTCGACCCGATCCATCCAATAGGAGCTGATTCTGTTGCAGTGGTTCTTGAGCCTTGACCTAAAGATCCAGGCGGCTATTGTCGCGTCAGTAACTGCGCTCGTAACGGCGATTGCGACAGTAGCGATTAAGGATTTCTTAATCCGAGTGTTTTTTGAGGACCGTGAGAAATCGAAAGTCGCAGAGACCGTTTTTCGGCAGTATGCTGACCCCCTAGCTTCGATCACGACTAGCATTCTGTGGCGATTCGATGAAATTTTCCACCAGGAGGGGAGAGCTGCATTCTTGACCAGCCCACGACCAAGGACGAGGTATGAAGAGTACAAGATGAAGAGTACCCTCTTCCGACTTGCGAGCTTGCTGGGCTGGATCCGTGCGATTCGAATCGAGCTCTCTTTCCTGGCATCACCGACTGCTGAGGATGCTCGGGCAATCGAACGTGGAATCGGTGAACTGGAGGCCGCGCTTGCGGACGGTCCCCATGTTGAACTGAATCGCTTTTCGCGCTTGTGCAAGCACTTGGAATGGGACGAGCCTCCGAGTTCGGAGCGCAAAGCACGAATCTCAGCGCAAATCGAGAGAATGATCAAGAAGACTGTTCATCAACACGGTGTTGTGGTCGCAAGTCAGTTGGACTCTGCCGCACAAGAAGAACTCTGCCTTGGAATTGTTGCAGACCTGACCTCCGCTCTGGGCACCACCTCGCTATCCGCCTCAGAGATAAAAGCGAATGTCCCCGCAATCACTCGTATCATTGGAGTCAAGGAAGCTTTTCTGTACCGGGATTGGCAGTCAGGAATCGGAGATCTGATGCTTTCGGAGAAAAACGGAGAGGGCCGGAGATTCGACGTGATTGGATTTCGCGAATTCGAGAAGATTCACGACGATGAGGAATCCGAGGACAGGCCCTGGATCCTTCGGCTCGAAGAATTATTCGAAGGGCTAGACTTGGGTGCTGCCGATGCGGACAAGTATGACGCAAGGATCCATCAGCTGAAGGGAGTGATGCTCGCTTCGGCACGACTGCTTAAGCACCTCGGCGCGGCGCAAGGAAAAAGGAAGTCTGTTTCAGCCAAGACCTTAGCGAAGGCAGACCAGGTTCTCGGAGTCTATGGTGAGTAAAGTGTCCTCTCCCACCACGTCGAACCCAGAAATTCCAGACGCACACGCTGCGCGTGGCGCTGAATTTCGAGCCGAGCGATCGTGCGCCGTCGGTCTGGAGCCGATGGTAGACTTGGGCAATGGGGGTGACGTTTGAATGGGATACGGCCAAGGATGAAGCGAACCGCAGAAAGCATGGCATCGCCTTTAGAGAGGCGATTCCTGCCTTCATGGATCCGCTGTCCTTCACCATCCCTGATCCGGATCACTCGACGGCCGAAGAGCGGTTCATCCTACTGGGCCAAGACCAAAGGGGCCGGTTGCTCGTCGTGTCTCACACAGATCGAGGCGACCGAATTCGGATCATAAGTGCACGAAAAGCCGATCGAGGCGAACGAAGAGACTATGAAAATGGATAAGCAGAATCAAAAGGACACCGACCTACGTCCCCACTACGATTTCAGCAGTGGGGTACGTGGAAAGTACGCAGAGAGGTTCTCGGGCGGTTGCACCGTGGTGGTGCTCGATCCCGATGTAGCGAAGGTGTTCCCGGATGCCGTCTCCGTCAACGAAGCACTTCGCAAGGTGATCGAAGGGCGGGGTGCGAGGTCGAGCAACCAATAGGCGCACAACCAGGGCGCTCCACCGGACGCCGTGAACCGGAGCAATCGCGGCAGACCCGTTCCTCGCTGTTGGCCCTACCTGCATCCGCGGAGCGGGGCGTGCCGACGGTCCCTGTGAGCTTCAACCCCGTTGGGCGGTCGCAGACTTGAGCTTCATAGGGGTTTGCTGACGATGGCCACATTCCTCATTCTTCTTACGTCGTTCGCTGTTGCGGCCGGAGGCATCATACAGAACAGCCAAGCGCCGCCAGAAAAGCGCACGGTTCTGGGGATGACAGCCGTTGGCAGCGTCCTGATTTTGCTCGCATGCAGCGGGTTTGTGGCTTCAGTTGCTAAGGAACGTGCCGATGCGAAAGTGCGGGAGATTGAACAGCTGCGCGACCAGATGAACCTTGCGGCATCCCGCGCCCGGGAGGCAGACTTCAGTCTTTCTGACTTTTCCAGGTCCCGATTCGACAGGGGTAACTTTACACTCACCTACTTTCCCGAGGCATTGTTCAAGGATGCTGGGTTCCGTGATGCGCGTTTTGATGGGGCGAATTTCGAGGGTGCCGCCTTTCCCGGAGCCCATTTCAAGGGTGCCGATTTCAGAGGGGCTGACCTACGCGGGATCATCGTCGATGAGAGAACGCTCTTTCCAGCCGAGAGCAACTTGCCGCCCAACCCGGCCGCTGCAGCGGGCGCAGCTTCGCAGCGCCGGTGAGCGGCAGCAACGTTAGGCGTACTCCGGATAGGAGAATACCGAGATGGCGAAGCGAACCTCTGCGAAACATGCGGCACTTCTACTGATAATGCTCATCATTCCGTTGCAGTCCTCCCTGGGACAGGTCGGTGAACACTGGAAGGTCAAGCGAGTTCGGGAATTCTGCGAGCTCAGAACCAATCAAAGAACAGCCGAGGCTTCCGAGCTGTTGACAGATAACCCGCGTCTTTGGTCCGGAGAGCGGGTCGGGGAAGGCCGGGACTGGAAGATCACCGGGCCTGTCGTCGACTGGTACTTCGCACTACACGGAAGCACCGATTACCAGTGGTTCAGGCTTGATGGAGAGACCGTGGTTGCTGAAGCCTTGGTGACTGACGACTTCGACAGACTTCTTGATGTCAAACCAGCGCTATTCGAGCTCCGGTGGTACTTCGATGATTCTGGTAAAATATCTGGCTTCCTGATCATAGACAAGAGTGGCTCGACAGAGTCCAACCTGAGCCGCTTCTTCCGTTGGGCCGATACTCATCGCCGCGAGGAGTACGAAGCACTTGCTCCAGGATTCAGAATCCTTTACAAAACCGAGAACATCCCACGTTGGATTGCTCTCATCCGGGAGTGGCGCGAAGCGAACGGTCTTCCGCCGAAGGAACTTCCTGATCCCAGTACCGGAAGCCTAGAGAAGCACGGCGGCTAGATGGTCACTCACGGTACGCCTAACAAATCATTGCAGCGGAGCAAACCGCCCGCTGCGCGGGCTCTTTGGCCACTGAGTTCCAGCCGTTCGGCTTCCTCACCACCCCTATGGACTATTCGATGTGTAACCTAGATTCTCGCCTTCCGACCCTCGGCCGTTCCGGCGTTCTGCTCTTCTGCGTTCTCCTGTCTGCTTGGACAGGACAGGTCGCAGCGCAACCCTACGACCTGGCCGTCGCAAACGTTACCCTGATAGACGGCACCGGTAGCCCGGCGCAAACAGGAGCGAATGTACTCGTCCGGGGCGGTCGCATCGCGGCAATTACGACGGGACCGCTGCGCCACGAGGCCGACAAGGTCATCGACGGCGCCGGGCGGTACCTCATCCCCGGGTTGATCGATGCGCACACACACCCGTTTCCGGTCGAAGCCTCATTCCCCCAGTTCATCCACTACGGCGTCACGTCCATTCTGATCACGGGGGGGAGCACCGCCAGCCGCGCGAACCTGGCGCGCGTCCGGGCGCTCTCGGACGCGGGCACCGTCCCTTCGCCGCGAGTTTTCCATACGAGTCAGCACGTCACGAGGGAGGGGCGCCACCCGGTCAAGACGTACCCTAGCCCCAACTGGGTGGAGGGGGAGACGGTCTACTACATGCGCGAGGCCAGCGACGCAGAGCGCATCGTGAAAGCCATCGCGGACCAGGCCATCGTCGGCATCAAGGTGACGATTGAGGACGGCCCGGAGCCGCCGTTCGTGAAGATGATTCCATTGGAGTTCGTCACAGCCCTCGTGGAGGTCGCGCACGCACGCGGCATCGAGGTGTTCGCTCACGTCAGCACGATGGAGGGACTGCGGGTCGCCGAGGCAGCCGGTGCGGACCACCTCGTCCACTTTGTCGGTCTGAACATCGACTGGAAGCGCGACAAGGCGCTGGTGGAGCGGCTACGGGCGCGCGACGCCTCGTGGGTGACGACTCTGATGGTCGACAAGATGTTGTTCTACCCCGCGCACCCAGAGTGGCTCGCCGAAGTGGAAGCGACCGGGCTGTTCGACGCCGACGAGATCAAGCGGCTGCGGAACGGGCGCTCGGCCGAGGAATCGCTCGCCATCCTGGGCGACCTCTATGGCCTGGCCGAGCCCACGCTGGAGACCGTCATCCGGCCCCAGGTCGAAGACCTCCGGGAGCTGCACAAGCGAGGCTTTAACTTGGTCGTCGGCACGGACATGGGCAACGACTTTATCTTCCCCGGTCTGAGCCTACACGAGGAGCTGGACCTGCTCGCGATGGGCTTCACGCCCGCCGAACTGATCCCGATGGCGACCCGCAATGCCGCCGAGATGCTCGGGGTGTTGGACGACCTCGGCACGCTCGAAGTCGGCAAGCGGGCGGACATGGTGCTGCTGGACGAGAACCCGCTGGTCGACATCCGACACACCCGTGCGATCCGGGCTGTCTTTCGGGGTGGTCGGGAGCAGTCCCGGCTTACCTCGAACCCTCGCTAGCCCTCCAGCCACATCTTCACAAACTGGCGCGACTTTCACCGCGGGCTGCTGGCCCGACGCGTTTCGCGGGTGAGCCGCAATCTGTTAGCGTCACGGGATCTGCCCCACAGGTGCGTAAACGACGCACTATCGATTGAGATTTTCATACGCGCTGGGAGCCTGCAATGACCAGACTATTTACACCGCTCGTTCTGGGCACGACTGTCGTCGTGTCGGTTTTGGCCATCATAAGACTCGTATTGTCTCCAGACTCATGGGCTTCTTCTCTTCTGGCTCTGGCGTTCTTGCCGCTAGCCTTGGGTGTCATGGTGTTGCGGGAACGAGCTTCAAGGCAACCTGCAAGAGACACGAGGACGTCTGGCAAGATGAGAGCTGCGATCGTGGGTGCAGGCGCTGCGCTTGCTGCTGCATTGCTCTTGTCGATTGCGGAGGCATTCGGTTTCTCCGAGCTAGATTTTGGCGGCAATTGGCCCGTTGTCGGTACTTTATTGATAGCGCTGATTGCGGTTGCAGTGGACCTCATTGCGGCTCGGCTGGAACAAAAAGCGAGTGATGAGGATTGATGGGCGGGGTGCGAAAATCTCTGTGATGAAGAACAAATGCTGCCGGCTAGCGACGCACACTATGAGGTTGAAATGGGCCAAGCGTCCTTGCCCCAGGCCGACGATGACCATTTCAAGCGTCTGTCGCCCCTCCGGGGCTGGGGAGGCCTCGGATCTCGCACCCGGGGCTTGCGCCCCGGGCTAGATGCCTCCGCCCCTCCGGGGCTGGGGAGGCTTCGGAAGCGGCGGATCAGCGGTTTCGGGTCGAGACGGAAGCGAAAGGCCGGTGGTTGCCGGGTCGGCTGAGATGGGGGAGCCTGCGAAGGAGGGTAGGATGGAACGAGGATTTTGGCTCGAGCGTTGGAACGAGGGGCGGATCGGCTTTCACCGGAGCGAGCCCCATCCGGGGCTGGTGGAGCACTTCCGACGGCTGGGGGTGGCGCCGGGGGGGCGGGTGTTCGTGCCGTTGTGCGGGAAGACCGTCGACATTCCGTGGCTACTCGCCGAGGGGTATCGCGTCGTCGGGGTCGAGCTCGCCGAGCTCGCGGTGCGTGAGCTCTTCTCGGCGCTCGGCCTCGAGCCGCGGGTCTCGGGCGCTGGGAGCCTGGAGCGCTACGCCGCGGAGGGAGTCGAGGTGTTTGCCGGAGACGTCTTCGAGCTGTCGCGAAGCGATCTCGGACCGGTTGGGGCGATCTACGACCGCGCGGCGCTGGTCGCCTTGCCGCAGGAGATGCGCGGGCGCTACGCGGCGCGGCTGATCGAGCTCACCGGCGCCGCGCCGCAGCTGCTGATCACCTTCGAGTACGACCCGGAAGAGATGGAGGGACCGCCGTTCTCGGTCCCCGCCGACGAGGTGCGGCGTTTCTACGGCGAGCGCTACGGCCTCGAGCTCGTCGAGAGCTCCGAGGTCGCCGGGGGACTCAAGGGCGTGCGCGCAGCCAGCGAGAACGTCTGGCTGCTAGACCAGCTCAAGAACAGAAAGGAAATAGCATGAGAAAAATGATTCTGGTAGCAACCTGTGTTCTTGCCTTGGTTGGGCCGACGGTGGTCCTGGGGGAGGGCTCCGAAGCGAACGCGGATGAGCTTCTGCTGGCACTTCTCAGCGACAGTCGCGGTGTCCCGGTCATCCATCGGGGTGGGCTGCCGGAGGGGCTTGAGATGGAGCTTCCTGAAGCGAGCCGGTTGGTGGGGAGCGCAGAGTGGCCGGATCGGTCCCGAATCATCGTCAGGTTGGAGGCGAGTCTCGAGGAGGCTCGGACGGCTCTGGTCAAGTCTCTCGAATCTCAAGGTTGGGTGGTCACCGCGGGCAAGATCTACGGTTTCGTCCACCAAGAGATCTACAACGCCTCGTTGTGCCGCGAGGAACGAGAGGCCTTGAACCTTTGGGTCGAACCAGCGGGCTCGGGTGCTAGCTTGGCAAGCCTGGGATACCGGAAGGCGTGGAAAAAGTCTCCGTGCCTGTTGCACCCGTACCTTGGGCTCCACAATCATTCAGGCGCTGACATCTTCCCGACTCTGGTGGCCCCAGGCGGGGCGAGGAAATGGGGTGGTGGAGGTGGGGGTACAAGCAGCTGGAGAAAACCCGGGGACTCTCACTACCGGGCGACGGTCCTCGAATCAGCCCTGTCAGTGCCCGAGCTGATCGAGCACTATGGTGAGCAGATGAAGCAGGCAGGCTGGAAGCTCACCGACCAGGTGGTGGGTGAAGAGGCCTCGGTTCAGTTCTGGACTCTCAAGGGGGAGAAGGGCAAGGAGTTCTTCGGGACCTTCGTGGTGTTGGAGCTCTCAGACGGCACCGTCGAAGCCAATCTCAGGATCACGTTGAAGTAGGTGTTTCGAAGGGCTTGTTCCAGTGCGTGAGAAGGGTCGGGAATCCCGTCGAGCGGGCCGAAGGGGGAAGGCCCGCCCCCGGTCGGGTGATCGAGGGCGGGCGCCGCTTTGGCTTTCAGCTGGCTCAGCCCCAGCGGTGACGGGGTCTTCCGGAAGAGGATCGGCACGGCCACAGGTCCGAGTCGACCCGCGACCGGCCGTGTCCGGAGGGCCGGGGAGGGCGCTCAGTTGCTGATGGCGATGTACCCGACGACCTCCGAGTTGAAGTGAGTCACCTCGCTGTCGAGGGACTCCTCCTCTTCCACCTTGACCTCGACGCCGGTGGTGGTCAGATTCCGGTGGCGTAGTGCCGCCGGGTCGCTGCCGTTGAAGGTCTGCATCGCGGCGAGGAAGACCGGGCTCGACAGGCTCTGGCCGAAGCTGATCGAGGCGAAGCCATGGTCTACGTTGCTGCGGGTGGCGACCACGAAGGTGTTGCCGCCGACCGTGGCCGACCCCTGCTCAACGGCGATCCAGTGCACGGTCTCGGAGGCGTGAGTCCCGTCGTTGCCCTCCTCCTCCTGGAGCCGGATGTCGAACCCGGACGCCGTGACGTTGCGCACCCGGGTGACCACCGCCTGGGAGCCGTTGAAGGTGGCCACCTGCGCCAAGACTACCGGGGCGCTGCTGAAGGACTGGGTGAAGCTCACGCTGGTCCAGTTGTGGTTGATGCTCACCGACCGGGCCTCCACCGCCAGGCTGCCGAGGCTGGAGTTGCCCGCGTCGAGCGCCAGGTAGCCGATGCTCTCGTTGACGTGGCCGCCGTCGAGGTAGTCCCACTCCTGGAGGTTGTGGTCGAAGCTCGAGGAGGTGACGTTGCGCACCCGGATCGTGCTCGCCTGGGAACCGTTGAAAGAGGGCGGCCCCATCACCACCCTGGGATTGGAGAAGCCGGTCAGCGGGACGGTCCGGATCTGCTCGTCGATGGTCACGGCACCGAGCTGCCGGCCGCCAGCGCCGCAGAGGGCGTTCACCGGCAGGTTTGTGCCCAGGTCGGCGATGATGTTCTCGACCGGCACGCCGCGGTTGGGGTCGGCGCCGGAGCTTGTGCAAGCGGCGCTACCGCGGCAGTGATGAAGGGCCACGACACAGTGGTCAGCCGTGGCGAGCACCGGCGAGCCGGAGCTGCCGCCCCGGGTGTCGCAGTAATAGCCGACCTCGGCGACGGATCCGCCGACGCAGGCCGGCTCGGAGAGGCTGTCGACCTCGCAGAATCCGCTGGGATTCTGGGTGTGGGTCGAGTCTGCGGCGATCTGCTTGCCCCAGCCCGCGGGATGTCCCGGTAGGTAGATGCGCTCCTCCAGATCGGCCCCGGCCTGGCGCATCTGCATGAACCCGTAGGTGCCGGTGACGTTGGAGGGCAGGAGCACCAGGGTGTAGTCGAGGTTGACGTCGGTCTGGATCAGCGTCGCGCTGGTGGCCTCGACCGTTCCGGGGCAGGCCAGGGTGCTCCGGCAGTTCGTGGAGCAATTTCCTCCCTCGGCCATGAACTCGTAATCGGTATTGAGGGCGTCCGACGACGAGTCGATGCAGTGGTTGTTGGTCATCAAGTGCCCTTGATTACCCACCAG
Organism: Acidobacteriota bacterium; assembly: GCA_034211275.1. Classification (NCBI taxonomy): domain Bacteria; kingdom Pseudomonadati; phylum Acidobacteriota; species Acidobacteriota bacterium. The sequence continues at coordinate 14,210 of JAXHTF010000059.1, read as the reverse complement.
CCAGCCGGTGCACAGGGAGACGCCGTTGATGAGCAGGCGTGCCACGGCCCGCGATTCGTTGTAGATGGTGGGATTGGAGCTCTGGAAGCACTTCGCTTCCCGCGAGTCGTCCAAACCGCAGACCGATTCGGTTCCCGGACCCTGCGGGAAGCCCTTGTCGAATCCCTTCGTAAAGCCGTGGGCGAAGCTGTCCACCACCACGGCTCCTCGCTCCAGGGGTGCCCGGGAGTGGAGCTCCACGATGGCGGTGTCCCCCGGGACGTGGATGCCCCAGAATCCCTCGGGCAGGGGACGGTCGGTCTTGCCGAAGCCGGTGTAGGTCCACGACCGGGAGCCGTCCGGGGAGCGCACCACGAGCTCCGCTCCCGGGGGCAGGACGAATCGAGAGAAGTGCGGGGCGATGTAGCTCGCCTCCGGCAGGCTGATGACCTCGCGCCAGACCCGCTGGGGCAGCGCTTCGGGGGCCGTTCCCTCGAAGGCGGGGGACTCGAAGCGGGACAGGATCACGTCGCCGACCCGGACCGGGCCCTCGGTTTGGGCGGCCCAGGCCGGCGTGGCTGCTTCGATGCTCGGTGCCGGGGTCGCCGCGAGCGCTTCTGGAGGCGCGACGAGCCCCGCGAGGATAATGATCAACAGGATGGATGCGGACATGGGGTTCTCCTCTTCTTAGGGAATTTCATAGGAATGATGTAGATATGCCATAATTAGCATGTGTTGAATTATAGGCGGTCGTGCAGCCCTGTCAAATCACCGGTGATGGGCAAATCACCGATGACCGGCAAATCACCGGTGACTGTCAAATCACCGGTGACTGGCAAATCACCGGTGACTGGCAAATCACCGGTGACCGGGCTGCTCGAGGCAGAGGGGAGCGGGAGTCGTTACAATCTAGGAGCTTGCTGAAAAATCCGCGCCGCGCTCCGAGCGGCTCTCGCTTGCGGCTGACCTTTTCAGCCAGCTCCTAGGGTGAGGCATCCACTCAAACCCGCTTCACTCTCGCAACGGACATGAAAAAAGGAACGCTTCCTGAACAGGCAGATCAAAAAGCATCCCCTCGCCAGTGGATGCGCTTGGTGGTTGCCTATCTCCTGATCCCGCTGGTCCTATTTTTGTGCGGAGGGGACCTCGGTTGGTGGCAGGGGTGGCTCTACGCTCTGCTGATCGTTGCCGCTGGGGTCGGGGGACGGGTGTGGGCGGAACGGCGCCATCCCGGGTTGATGGCGGAACGGCAGAATGTTGAGACTGTCCAGAACGCAAAGGCTTGGGACAAAGTGCTGGCCCCGCTGATGGCGGTGAGTCTCGTCTTTCCGATGGTCATCGTCGCGGGGCTGGACCACCGCTATGGATGGTCTCCCGAATTTCCGCTCTGGGCCCTCGGGGTGGGCTTCCTGCTGATCGCGTTCGGATACGCTTTCGCTTCCTGGGCCTTGGCAGAGAACCGGTTCTTCTCCAGCATGGTGCGCATTCAGACCGAGCGAGGTCATACGGTGTGCGACACGGGCCCCTACCGGTATGTGCGGCATCCGGGGTATGCCGGAAACATTCCTCCACTCTTCGGAATTGTTCTGGCTTTGAGCTCGGTCTGGGCATTGGTTCCTGCAGCGGTGGCATTGATCATCACGGTGATTCGGACCGTGCTGGAAGACCGGACGTTGCAGGAAGAGCTGCCCGGCTATCGAGACTATGCGCGACGCGTGCGCTATCGGTTGATCCCGGGGATCTACTGAGAAGCCTGCGGGGGAGTTTCCCGGATCGGAGAGTGGGATCCAGCTCCCAGCCCGAAGCACGGTGTCTTTTAGCGAATCACTCCGGTTCCCCCAGTTCCCCAGTACGCCGTTTCTAAGAGCTTCTCCAGATGCCTCAAGAGCGTCGAGCCCGCCTCTGCTTCCCCGGCAGATCCTAGGCACGCCTTCGAGTTGGAAAAGTTTGCTTTTCAAACTCATTTCTCAAGTGTGTGAGAATGGTCGGGAAACCCGTTGTGGCGTTATGGTCTTTGGGAGAAGTATAGAAAGGGCAACGATGATCCCCTTCGGAGCTCCGGTTGCCGGCGTGTTTTGAACCAGCCGGACCCTAGAGGAGAGCTGACCTTCGGGCCGCACGCGGTGTGGCCGGAGTCGGGAGAGATCCAGGGGCCGGAGGGAAGAGTGCGGGTGAAGCCGAAGTCGATGGAGGTGCTGCTGGCGCTCGCCCGTCGTCCTCGGGAGGTGTGCTCTCGACAGGAGCTGATGGACGAGGTGTGGAAGGGGGTTTGGGTGGGGGAGGAGATCGTCACCCAGGCGATCGCCCAGCTTCGTCGGGCGTTCGGGGACGATTTCCGCTCGCCGGAGGTCATCGAAACGGTGCCTCGGCGGGGCTACCGCCTGCTGGTAGCGCCCCGCCGGCGAGCTTCCGGCGGAGGGGGAGGCGGAGACGGAGCGGCCGGCCGGCGTTCGCCGTTCATCGGCCGGGAATCCGAGATAGGCGAGCTGCTGGCAGCGCTCGACCAGGCCGAGGACGGGCGGGGCGGGGTGCTCTTTCTCGCCGGGGAACCGGGGATCGGCAAGACGCGTTTGGCCGAAGAGGTCTTGCAGACGGCCACGAACCGGCACTTCCTCGCCTTGGTAGGACGCTGTTCCGAGGATGTAGAGCCTCTTCCGCTACTTCCCTTCGTCGAGGCGGTGGAGCGGGCGTCCCGAATCGTCCCTCGGGCTACCTTCCGGGCCATGCTCGGGGAGGAGTCCGCCGCTTCGATAGCCCGCATGGTCCCGAGCCTGCGAACCGAGTTCCCGGATCTCCCGGCCCCCGCGGAGCTCCCCCCGGAGCAGCAGCGGCGGTACCTGTTCAACGCCTTCCTCGAATTCCTCGAGCGGTGCAGCGAGACGAGCCCGCTGTGTTTGCTGCTGGACGACCTGCAGTGGGCCGACGAGGCGACCTGCCGTCTCCTGCGCCACCTGGCGTGGGAGGTTGCTCGGCTGAAGGTCTTGATCCTGGGCACCTTCCGGGATGCGGAGCTCGGTCGGGAGGCGCCGTTCCGCCGGGTCTTGGCCGAGCTGCTGCGTCAGCGAATCGGTCGGCAACTGCCCCTCGGCCCTCTTTCGAGGCAGGAGATGGCGGAGCTCCTCGAGGGACTCTCCGGGACGCAGCCGCCGGACGAGGCCGTCGACTTCTTCGAGCGGACGACGGAGGGTTATCCGTTTTTCGTCGAGGAGCTCTATCGGCACGTCATCCTTCAGGGCGGCGGCGAGCACTCCGCCGCGGAGCGTTGGGGCAGGCTCCCAGGGTCGCGGGTCGAGGTCCCGGAGAGCGTCCGGGTCGTGATCCTGCAGCGAGTCGGCCGACTGAGAGAGTCGACCCGGGAGTTTCTGACGGCGGCATCCATTGCGGGCCGGACCTTCGATCCGCAGGTGGCCTGCTTCTTGACGGATCTGGACCACCAGGAGGACCTCGCCGCGGGGGTGGACGAGGCGGAGGCCGCCGGCCTGATCGTCCCCAGGACCGCAGGCCCCGAGCTCCGCTACGAATTCGCCCACGATCTGATCCGCCACTCCCTCCTCTCGCAGCTCTCCCTCGTGCGGCAGCGCACGATGCACCTGCGGGTCGTCGAGGCAATGGAGGCGTTGTACCCGGACGTCGAGTCGCGGGCCGGGGAGGTCGTCTCCCATCTCGAGGCCGCCGGCAACTCTGCCCGTTCCGACAAGGCCGTCCGGTACTTGATCCTCGCCGCGGAGCGGGCGCTCGAGGGGACGGCTTCCGAGGACGCTCTTCGATTCCTCGACCGGGCGCTGCCACGGGTTGCGGACGGGGACCGCCCGACGCGGGCTCGGGTTCTCTTCCTGCGGGGCTCGGCCCTTCGCAGTCTGCTGCGCTGGGAGGAGGCCCTCCGGGACTGGTGGCAAGCGATCCCCCTCTTCGAGGAGCTCGGAGACGCGGAATCCCTGACCCATACTTGCAAGGGGATGGCCATCGTGGCCCTCTGGCAGGCACGGTGGGACGAGGCCACGGCCTTGGGGGAGAGGGGGCTCGCCCTCGTGGGGCCGGAGCCCAGTGCCGAACGAGTCCACATGCTGTGCATCGCGGGCCTGGGGCACAGCGAGGCCGGGCGCTTCGACGAGGGAGAGCCGATCCTCGACGAGGCCGACTCGGTCGCCCGGCGGCTGGGCGAGCCCGAGCTGCTGGGCGTCGCGTCCTTCCATCGGGCCATGTCCGACCTCCATCAAATGCGCGTAGAAAGGCAGCTCACCCTGGGGCGGCGGAGCGTCGAGCTCCTGCGCGGGACCGAGCATCTCTGGGACTTCGTTCCTGCCCTGGGGTTGGTTCCCATGGCGTTGTTCTGTCTCGGAAGGCTGGACGAGATGCAGGTCTGGGAGCCGGAGGTCGAGCGGATGGCCGAGCGCGTCGGCCAGGTGGGGGTTAGCCTCCTCCTCGACCACACCCGGGCCCATCGGCGGCTGCTCGAGTCCGGGGAGCTGGAGCCGTTCGTCGGCGGGGCGAGGCGTCGTTTGGAATCCGCACGCGGAGCGGGGATCCCGTGGGCCCCGGCCCTGAGCCTCGTCGAGCTCGCACGAGCAGCCTGGTGGCGGGGAGACGATGCCGAGGCGGAAACCCGCCTCCGAGAAGCCCGGGCCGACGAGCCCGACTGGGCAGGCAAGGGCATCGCGCTGGCGGTTCAGATCCTGCTGCTGGCCCAGCGAGGGGATCGCGCCGCCCTCGACGTCTTGACGGCTCACGATCACCTCCTGCCCGAGCTCGGCCGCCCGGCGCGGGCTGGCTCTTGGCACCTGCTCCTCGCCGCCGTCGAGAGCCTGGCGCTCCTCGGAGAGATCGATGGAGCGGCGGCGCTGCATCCCCTCGTTCTCCACGGCCGAGCCCACACCGGCGCCGTCGTGCCGCTCTGGAGCAGCGTCTCATTCGCCCGCATCGCCGGGATCTCGGCCGCTTGCGCCCGCCGCTGGGACGTGGCCGCAGGCCACTTCGACCGCGCAGAAGAGGAGTGCGAGGCGATGCCGAACCTCCTCGAAGGTCCCGCGGTCCTCCGCTGGCGAGCCTGGATGCTCGCCCGTCGAGGGCGGCCGGAGGACAGCGCACGGGCGAAGGAGCTCGAGAGCGAGTCGAGGCGCGCGTGGCGCCGCCTCGGGTTCGCGGTGTCCCTCTAGCTGCCCGGCGTTCACAGTTCGTTCAGGTTCGGTTCAGGACCCACCCTCCCGCCAACTGTTCTCCTCGATTGTGTGACTCGGGGCGCATGGTCGCCTCGGATTTCGAATCGCCCGATGGGCGCGCTGCGAAGCCCGCAGTGACCCGAACTCAGAAGGGCAATTCTTTGTGAAGAAGACGATGAGAAGTCATCGTACCAATCAAGACAAGGCAGGAGGAATGCAATGAGCAACGGTATCAAGTACGGACGGACGGACGATGTAACTCACGAATGGACTACCGCCGCGATTTCGGACCTGGCCCTGCCCTCAGGTCACGACCGGCCGGTCGTCATCGCTGCAATGCAGACCTTTAACGGTTCCGATACGGCAGGGGTGCGGGCGAGGTCTCTGAGCAAGCGGAGCTTTGATGTGAAGATCGAAGAGGAACGATCCGACGACACCGAGGTACGGCACGCGGCTGAGACGGTCGGCCATATTGCTTTTGCGCCGATGTGGATACAAAACAGTGACCACGAGGAAATCGGCTACGCAGGCTTTCTCGACGTTCATCAGCCTGATGCGGACTCCTGGATGGCTCTTCCCATTCCAACCAGATTCTCCGTCGATGACAGTGTGGTTTTTGCACAGGTTCTGACCTACAACGGCTCTCAGCCTGTTCATCCGCGAATCAGGAAGGAGCACCCTGCTTCAGGGGCTCCAGGCTTCTACTTGAAGTTGGAAGAGTGGCCCACCTACGATCAGCGGCATGCTGGCGAACGTGTGGGCGTGGTGGTCCTCAAGAAAGGTGTTCACGCTCTACGCTACAGCGAGGATCCCTACCTGGTGGTCGGCGAGCTGACCAACGTCAATCACACGTGGCAGGAGGTGGATCTGGGCAACACCTGCGGCTCAGGACGCCCTGTTCTGGTGACGCACTGCCAAACCTATAACGGATCCCATGCCGTGGTCACCAGGCAGCGCGAGACCGACCCGTTGAAAGCCGAGATTCGGCTGCAAGAGGCCGAGAGCCAGGGTAGGCACAAGGCGGAGAGCGTGGGCTACGTCGCCATGGGTGTCCCACTGCACTGATCAACGAAGAACATCCATCGGCTAACAGACGGTGTAGTCACCGGACGCCTTGACGGGCACCGGTGACTGCGCCGCTGCTTACCCTGGCCGGTCTGAAGCACGGAAAGAACGAATGACCTCGAAGGAGGTACCTCATGCGCCATCGATTTTCCCACCACTTTTTGCTCATCGTGAGTTTAATGCTCGCGAGCTTCCAATCCTCCGCGGCCCGAGCCGGGGATACCGTCACGCGAACCGGGGCGAACGATCCGAGCACCGATCCGGCGACGCTCCAAGAGCTCCTGGACAATCCGGACGTGAGCACCCTCGAGTTGCGGGGCACCTGGCGGCTCGACGGCGACCAAGCGGTGACTGTGACCCGCTCCGTCGAGATCGTCGGGGCCGCCGGCGAGGAGCCGGCCACGATCCGGGGCAGCTCCGACTCCTTCGGTGCCGGGATCCGGATCGGCCCGTTCGACGGCACGGTTCGAGGGGTGCGCGTCGCCAACCTGCGGTTCCGCTACCTCCACTCTCCCATCGAGGCCACTCCTGGCTGGCAGGCCGATGAGAACTGCGACTTCGTCACGACCGACGGTCTGTTGGTCGGGTTGGAGGTGGAGAGCTGTGAATTCGAGGACGTGCCTCGCGGTCCCGAGATCTACGGCGACACACGGAATCTGCGCATCGAGGACAACGTGATCGGCGTGGGATCCGATTCCCCTGGCAAGCCGGTTTCCGTGGCCATCCAGGGGAGCTCCACCCGATGTACGGACACCGAGGGCGGCTCTCTCTTGATCCCCCACGGGCCCGTCGTGGGCGGCACGGTCCGAGGCAACGAGATGACCGGGGCAGCCCCCTTCTTGGTCCGTGCCAGGAGGCTGACTTTCGTCGACAACAGCGTGCGTGATGTCGTGGTCGGCCAACCGGCGGGCCTGGTCGTGCAGGATGCCGAAGATGTACAGGTTGTGGGCAACCGGATCTCTGGCATCCGCTTTCCCCCGCCGGCAGTCGGCATCGCGGTCCTTGGAGCCGTCCCCGGCGTCCAAGTAGTGCGCAACGAGATCGAGGATGTGGATGCTGGGATCGGTCTGCTCAGCGCGACCGGGGCCGCCGTCGCCAACAATCGATTCCACGTGCGCAGCAACGAGTATTTCATCGGCCCCTTTGTCGGAACGAACTCTCGCTCCGGTCTGCCGAGCTGCGACAACCAGATCATCGCCGGCGGTGGGGAAGGGACCCGCGTCCTGGACCTCAACACCGTCCCGTGTGCCGATATTGGAGCGGAGCCCAATCGGTTTCTCGGAGGCTTCCAGCGCCTCCTCGAGATGCCCGGCGGTCCGATCAACCTAAACCCTTGACAGGCCCGGGTGAGCGTGGAGCCGCGCTGCGATTGAGTGGAGGGCCGCCCCGATCCCTGAGTTCGACCCGGTTTGCTGGGCATCAACTCGAGGCTGCCCAACACGCCGTTGCCGCAATCGCCAGCGCCCTGAGGAGCCGTCACGGGCCACACAGCAGGAGCTAGCAAAGGCAGGGCTCATCAGGTCCGTCCGGCGACACGAGGAGGAACAATCTCGCCGCTCGGGCGTTTCCGGGGACAAGGAGGAGATGGAACCATGGTCTATCGAGTCAGCCTTGTCGTTGCATTCGCCGGGATGATCCTCGTGGCGTTGTCCACCGCGCCCTTGGGAGCCTCTCAGGAGGCGGGGGCCGCCGCCGTGGACGTTCGGATGGAGACGGACGAGGCGGACGCCGCTCTCGCGATCCTGCACGCCCATCGGGCGGGAGAGCCGGTGGCCGAGGAGGCTTGGGGGAGACTCTTCGAGAGCGAAGGGTACCGCCGTTTGCAGCAGCGCGAGCGATCGATGGGGCGAGAGTTTCAGGACTCCGCCTTCCAGGAGTTCCTGCTCTCCGACCCCGTGGTGGCCTCCGCGCCGGCGCTTGCGGAGGCGGTGGCGGACTGGCGTCAGGCGGACCTCACCGGGGCTGCAGGGCGTGCCTTGGCGTACCTTCCGGCGGGAACCAAGCTCCGCGCCACGTTGTATCCCGCCATCAAGCCGCGGCCCAACTCCTTCGTCTTCGAGGTGGAGAGCGACCCGGCCATCTTCATTCACCTGGATCCCACCGTTCCCCGGGCGAAGCTGGAGAATACGCTGGCCCACGAGCTCCATCACATCGGCTACGCGGCTGCCTGCGGAGCCGCGGATTCGGAGCTCACGGATCGGGTACGGACGGCCGTGAGGTGGGCGGGGGCCTTCGGGGAGGGGCTGGCCATGCTGGCAGCGGCGGGCGGGCCTAGCGTCCACCCCCACGCAGCGAGCTCGGCGGAAGAGAGGGCGCGCTGGGACCGCGATGTCGCCAATGTGGAGGCGGACCTGCGCCGGGTCGAGATGTTCTTGCTCGACGTGGCGGAGGGGCGGCTCTCGGACCCCGACGCCGTGCGGGCCGCCGCCATGGAGTTCTTCGGCGTTCAGGGGCCGTGGTACACCGTAGGCTGGAAGATGGCGGTGACCATCGAGGAGGCCTTTGGGCGCGAGCGGCTGATCGAGGTGATGTGCGACCCGCGGCGTCTGATGGCGACGTACAACGCCGCCGCACAGGAGCGGAACCGCGCCGGTGGGGATCTCCCGCTCTGGTCATCGTCGCTGCTGGCGCTCCTCGACCCGTAGCGGGGGGCTTCGGGCAAGGCGAGGTAGCGATGGCCACCGTGCTTGTGGAAGGGCAACCCAAACCAGCCCCGGAGGGGCGGAGGCATCTAGCCCGGGGCGCGAGCCCCGGGTCTTGGGACATCAGCAACCAAAGCCCCGGAGGGGCGACAGTAACGCCCATTCCAAAGGAAGGCTAACCATGCCGGATACGGTGCATTCACAGTCGGCGAGCCCATGGCTGCTTATGTCAGTCGCTGTATTCGGAACCCAGCGCATCAACATCGAAAGCAAACGTTTCCAGAGGAGTTCGTTGAGCTTCTCGAATTAAACGACATCGACTACGATAAGGACCATATCTGGGCCTCAGGACGGTCGATGGTCGAGGGATGTTGGGGTCCGAGGAGGAGCGAGAGTTGCTGTCGCCCCTCCGGGGCTAGGGAATTCGTCGGGTCGCCTACCCGGGGCTCGCGCCCCGGGCTAGATGCCGTCGCCCCTCCGGGGCTGCTAGGGAAATCTTTGGATCGCGTACCCTAGATGCTTCTGCCTCTCCGGGGCTTGGGGGCGCCCTGTCGCCCCGGGCTAGATGTCTCCGCCTCTCTGGGGCTCCGGTGTGCCGGCTGGCGCCGCTGTGCCGACCATGAGCACGATCCTCGCATTCGTCGGGATCTTGAGTGGGTGATGAGAATAGCTGCTGCACAACCCATCGTTGGAAGCGAACGCTCGACGCCAACCAAGCAAAGATAAGCATTATGTCCGCATACCGAGACGCTCTTTCGATCGACGCCAACGCCTCGGAGCAGAGGTTGAGGCTGGCGGAGGAAGTTCTTGCTTCGGGTGCGGGGGTCGTTCTGTTCGAGGAGGCGATCGCGTTGCGTCCGACCCCTGCCTGCCTGCTCTGTGAGGTGGTCGATTCGGAGCCCAGCTCGCGGCGATGCGAGAATGAATGGGGAGTGTTGGTCGAGAACGCTCAGAGAATGTTGGCATCCTCGCCACTCAGGGCTCATCTGCCAGATCTGCCGCGCAGGTGGCTGGTCGTGGGAGACTACGGAACGGGTACCGTGGAGCTGTGGCGTGCGCCCCCACCAATCGCTGCACCGGGCGCTTGACCTTGGCCAAGGGCTGCCAACTCGATACAGGATCGGCAGACCGGTGCAGGCCGACTCTCCAGCAGCCCCAAGAGACCCATCGAGATGAAAGAAATCGACAGCATCCGGGACTTCAAGACCTGGTTGAAGCAGAACCCCGAGGCGAATCCCGCCGCGATTCAGGCCCTGGATCTCAAGAGCTACCGCAGGTCCATTCTGAAGCATGGATTCCCAGGCTCGCTCTTCCTGGGCTGTGACCTCGAAGCGAAGGCGGCAGGCCATATTGTGCTCAGCGGAGGCACGGTCATCCCCGTCGTTCCCGACCTCAAATTCAAGGTGCACCGCAAGGAGCTCTATTCCGTCGACGAGCTCTTTGCGGGGTTTGATCTGGACAAGACCTACCAAGACACCCACGATGCGGGCATCTATCGGCAATACGTCGAGCAGGGGAAGACACCCAGAACCATCGATGTGAGCCTGGCCCGCCGGCTCCACGACCACTCCATCACCGACGCCCTCGAAGAGGTGATCGCCGGTCAGCGGGTGGTGGCGGTGATGGGTGGGCACGGGATGGAGCGGAGTGATCCTTTCTACGCCAGCACCGCCAGAGTGGCGAGGACCTTGACCCGAGAGGGGTTCTTGATGGTGAGCGGTGGGGGGCCGGGAGCCATGGAGGCGACGCACCTCGGTGCCTACTTCGCGAGCCGCAGCGAGGCCGCGCTTGCCGAAGCCATCGACCTGCTCGAGCCGCGCCCGGACGGGGCCCAGCCGGGGCAGGAGTACAAGGACGAGGACTGGCTCCACCGGGCCTGGCGCGTGAGGGAGGAGTTTCCGCTCAGCCAGGGTGACGAGGAGCAGTGCCGGAGTGTCGGGATTCCCACCTGGCTCTACGGCCACGAGCCACCGGCGCCCTTTGCGACCCATATCGCCAAATACTTCGCCAACAGCGTTCGCGAGGACGGCCTGCTGGCCATCGCGAAGCACGGGGTGATCTTTGCACCGGGGAGCGCCGGCACGACCCAGGAGATCTTTCAGGACGCGGCGCAGAATCACTACATCAACGAGTACGGAGGGCATCGCGTGTGCTCACCGATGATCCTGCTGGGTGAGCGTTGGTGGACGGAGAAGCGTCCGGTCTGGCCGCTTCTCTCCGCGGTGGCCCAGGGCCACATGTACGGCGAGCTGCTGGCATTGACGGACAGCGAGGAGGAGATCGTGCGCCGCATCAAGATCTTCGACCCGGCGGTGTATTCTGTGGATGCTCCTTGACGGGGGATCAGACGGACGGGGGATCGGAAAGGAAAAGAGGCTTGGGGCCGGGGCAACGGCTTCGAGGGTTGGTCCTCACCACAACGGAACCATGAGATTTTGCTGAGATGGCGCTGAGTGAGTTCGAGACAAAACGAGTGGAGCGGGCGGTCGCCGGATTCATGGATCGTCGCCGGCCGCCGGCCCACATTCGCCCCAAGCTCGATTTTGGGTACCGCATCACAGGGCAGAGTCTCGAGCTTTTCGAGATCCGTCCCCGGTGGAACGATCCGTCTCAGACCATCGAGTCCGCCATCGCCAAGGCGACCTATGTCAAGAGGACGGGGATTTGGAAGGTCTATTGGCAGCGAGCGGACCTCAAGTGGCATCCCTACGATCCTGCCCGGGAGGTCCATTCGGTGGAGGAGTTCCTGGCCTTGGTGGAGGCGGACGAATTCTCGTGTTTTTTCGGGTGAGGCAGGGCATCGAGCGTTCACCCGGCCCACGATTCTCTCTGTGCTGAGTGCCTGATCGGCCCGTGGGGAAAGTCGAGCCGCCTGCTATGCGCGAATACGACCAAATCGCCGAGTGGTACGCCACAGCCCGGGATCCCGAGGTCGGCATTCCCGAGCTCGCAGACTTTGCCCGTGGCTTGCCGCCCCACGCGCGGGTGCTCGATCTCGGCTGTGGCAACGGCATCCCGATCTCTCGGTTCCTGCTCCAGGAAGGCTTCGACGTGGTGGCGTTGGATAGCTCGTTGGAGATGATCGAACGCTACCGCGCCGCGTTTCCGAGCGTCCCCGCCCGCTGCGGGCGGATCCAAGACGCCCACTTCGCCGCCGAGTCCTTCGATGCGGTGGTGGCCTGGGGCGTGCTCTTCCACCTATCAGAAGACGACCAGCGAGCCGTGGTACGGCAGGTTTCGGATTGGTTGAAGCCCGGCGGGCAGTTTTTCTTTACCTCGGGAGATGTGCAGGGTTCGAAGCAGGGGGAGATGAATGGAGTGGCGTTCCACTACGTCTCGTTGGGCGCGGACGGATACCGGGAGCTGCTGGAGCGATCGGGGATGGAGCTGAAGACCCACTTCAACGACCCCGGGGACAACCACGTCTATGTCGCCGAGAAGGTGGCTTGAGCCGTGCCGAGCTTGGCTGCCAGTGCGAACACCCGAAGCCGTGAGCAAGCAGGAGGTGCCTGGCAGCAGCTCGAGGTCTGAGGGCCGGGTGCAGAGGTCGTATGGGAAGGTCGTTGCGGGTGTCGTTGAATCTAAGGTGGATAGTCTCTCGTAGGTTCTTATAGGTGCCCCCGATGGATCAATTTCCTTGGGGGTCCTAGAACCGGAGCGTGAGACCGACAATGGACCGCCCCTGATCATCGCAGAGAGTTGGGTGTGGAAGGAGAATCGAATGAGCGAGCAGTCAGATAGAGGCCCAGGCCTCAAGAGTAAGAGCATAGCCCTCGGCGCAGGTGCCGGAATGATCTTCGGGGCCGCCCTCGGCAGTGCAGGTACCGGCCTCGTCCTCGGGGCGGCTTTGGGTTTGATCCTCACGCCCGCCCTAGAACGCAAGCTCCAGTAGCGGATGGAGTGGCCGATGGGGCCGACGCGGTTCGAAGAGCGACGAGGGTGCACAGCAAGCACGGAGTCGATCTGATCAAGATCGCCGCGACGGGGGCTTCGGCACCCACGGCAGCATTGGCCTCCTGAAGCGCCGCTGGGGTGAATCCCCATGGCCGCAATGCAGGGCCATGCCCGGCGTTGCCCATGCCCACGTCCGCCCGCAGGAAGCCGCGGTCCTCGACGGCTCCTTCTCGCCGGAATCTGACCTGAATCTGTAGCCCGCTACGCTCTAAGTTGTGTGGGCTCTTCAGCCTGACGACAGCTCAGCTGAGCCATGTCAATGGGTGAAGAGCTCTGCTGGCTTGGCTGAGCCACCGTGGGCTCGACTGCCTATCCGGCAGCGCCTATGCGAACAACCAGCTATCTGCCTATCCGGCAGCGGTTCTTGTCGCATAGGCACTGCTGGGGCCACCTCGGTGGCCCTGATCGCGGGGGGCTGGCTCTGCCTTTGAGGCGCCTCAGTGACAAGGGATGTCGCATAGGCGGAAACTACGCGACAGGTGCTCTTCCGGCTGGCCTATCGGACAAGTCTGGCGATTGACGGTGGCTCCGGAGAACGCGTATCATGAAGGAAAAGCGTAACTTTGAAGGAGAGTGAGACCTTGAGGGGCGACTCGCGGATGTCGTATAGGCGAATTGTGGCGGGAGTCGTTGAATCTGGAGCCTCTTGAGATAATGGCACGTACACAGGGCCATGGCAATCCGAGATGGAACCGAGATGAGACGATCTTGGCGTTGGACCTCTACTTCCGCTCCGGGGGGGAAATACCTTCCCAGACGAGTCAGGAGGTCCAGGGACTCTCGGCGCTTCTGCGAAGACTGCCATTTCACCGTCACCGTCATATGAACCGAACCTTTCGAAACCCGGCTGGAGTGTCGTTCAAGCTGCAGAACCTCCGACAGGTTGCGACAGGCGCAGGCCTTGAACACGTTTCGGCAATGGATCGAGAGGTGTGGTCCGAGTTGGGCGACCAGCCGGAAGAGGTTGCACGCCTTGCAGATCTGATTCGCTCAGCTGCTGACTACATAGACTTGGCTTACATTGAGGAAGACCGGCGAGAACTGTTCTATGAGGGCCGGCTACTTACACAAGTTCACCAAGCGAGAGAGCGCGATCGAAGGCTCCGTTCACGCGTCCTGGCATCTCACCGCCGGCGCCAGCAACCTTTGAGCTGCGAACTTTGCGGATCCAGGTCGACCTGTCGAGATCCAGCGTTTGAAGACGCAGCCTTCGAAGTGCATCACCTTGTTCCCTTTGCCGAAACTCGCGGAGAGCGCCAAGTCAGACTGACTGACGTGGCGTTGCTCTGCGCCTGTTGTCACCGGCTTCTACATCGGGCCATAGTGGCTGCTGGCGTGTGGCTGCCCCTGTCTGAGGCACGCGATATCCTCGGGATCATGCCAAATGAGGCCCCAGCATGAGGGGGCGGCCTCT
>JAXHTF010000058.1 GCA_034211275.1 Acidobacteriota bacterium | reverse complement strand
GTGGGCGCCAGCCCACCACTTCGCAAGACTCGATGCGACTAGATCAGAGATCCTGCTGCGAAATCTGACGCCGCAGCAGCTCGTTCTCGAAGGCCATGCCGACCTGGGCGGTGGCCAGCTCGAGGATCTCGATGTCCTCGATGGGGCGATCCACGTCGCCGTTGTCGGTGTAGATGATGGAGATCACCCGCTGGGCTCCGAGCACCGGGAAGACCACCACCTGGCCGGTGAGGGGACGGCCCAGCACCCGCCGCAGCACGTCCGGCAACTCCGCCTCGTCGAAATCGACGGTGCTCGCCTCGCCGCTGTGCAGGCTGTCGATGAGCATGCTGGGCTCGTCCAGCTCCAGGCGCAGACCGCGGGTGAGCTCCGCCAGCGGCCGGTCGCCGGTACCCATGCCGAAGGCGCCCAGGGCCTGCAGGCAATCGTGGCGCACCAGGAAGAGCACCGCCCGCTCCACCGACTCCGAAATGATGTGCATCAAATTGAGCGCGACGGTGGCGGAGAGCAGGCCGGAGCGCAGATCGCCGAAGACCCGCCGCAGCCGCGCCACGCCAGCCCCCTCCTGCTGTGGAGGAGCACCGGCGGGGCTGTGACCGATGGTCGCCAGCTGCTTCTGGCTCTGCATGACGTTGAGGATGCAGGCGACCATGGCATCCTCTTCCGCCGGGAGCGCCGCCAAGGCACCGGCACCGTAGACCTGAGACACCGGCACCACCCGATCCACCAGCGCCAGAATCGACGCGCCGGGGCAGCGGTCGTGGAGAGCTCCGATGTCGTCCAGGGTCGCCTGGCCTTCCCGCAGATCCACCAGAACGATGGGCTGGAGGAAGCCCTTCTGGGTTTGGCCGGCGTCCTCCAGGGAGCGGCGCTCGACCCGCTCCACCGACTCCGGCACCGCCGCCGCGAGACGATCGGTGAGGTCCTCGTCGGAGGAGACCAGGTGCACCAGGTGCCGCTTGCGGAGCTTGCGCGGCTTCGGGGGCTGGACCTGTCCATCGCCAACGGGTCCATCGCTGATCGCCCCGGCGGCGGACTCCGGCCACCCGGCCATGGAGTCGTCTTCGAGATCCGCGTCCTCCACCGCCCTGCCGACGGCAGCCCAGGATTCGTCCGGATCCTTCGACGCGCCGGGGATGGGATGGGTGTCGTCGGAAGTGTCCTTGGCGGGCTCGCTGGGGGCGTGACCGGTGCGGTTGCGCTCGTCGAAGATGCGCGCCGCCTCCAGCAGCACCATCTGGGTGTTCATGTCGGTGCCGGGCACCAGATCGCCGGGGAAGAGAGCGATCTCATCCACCGGCCGCAGATCGTCGATGGCGAATTCGAAGCTGCCCGAATCCCATTGCACCAGCTCGGAAATGGTCTTCTCGATCTGATCCGAGACCGCCTGGCGCAGCGCCTCTTCCTCCAGCTCGCCGCTGGCGATGAGCATCTGCCCCAGCGAGCGCGGCGGGTCGGCGTCATGCTGCGCCTCGATGGCTCGGTCCAGCGCCTCGCGCTCGAGGATGCCCGAGGCCACCAACATGTCCCCGAGCTTGGGCATGCCCGGTCCGCGGGCGCTTACCAGGCGCCCTTGATGAAAGCCGATCATCCCCTGGTGCTCGCCGCTGTTGAGCACCAGTGTGCCGGTGCGGCGCCCCAGGTGGATGAACTGCATGACGTCTGCTACGGAGACGTCTTCCAGGCTACCCGAGATACTCATGGTCGAAGATTCATTGGCTCGTTGCGGAGGGTGGAGACGGTGGGCGAAGCCGGGGAAGGAACCGGCCTCATTCGCCTTGCGCCAGCTTCACCAGGCTCTCCAGAGTACGCAGCTTGCGATCCTTGGTTGCGAACAGGCGCGCGGCGAAGAGCGCGATCGCGGCGTGGGCCGAGAGCAAGTCGAGGAGATCCCGGTCCTCGGCCCGCAGCACCGGCTTGTGATCCAACAGCTTGAGCAGCACCAGGGCCCCGACGATCTCGTCTTCCACCCGTAGAGGAACCGCCGCCAAAGCCCGCGAGCCCTTCTCCGGGCCGATGCGCAGCACGCCGTCTTCCAGGGTCGCATCCACCATGGCGTCGCCCCCCAGATACCGTCCGCCGCTATACAACCCGTCGGAGCCCAGGTGCTCGCCGGTAGCCAGGGCCACCTCGCACTCCGAGCCCGACCCCTTGCGCAGCAGCAGAACGAAGTGCTCGGCGCCCAGGAGATTGATGGCGATCTCGGCGATAGTCTCCTGAACCTCTTCCGGATCGAGGGTGGCGTGCAGCTGGAAGGTAGCCACGTAAAGATTCATCAGCCGGCCGGCGTGGTGCTCCGAGTCCACCAAGCGCGAAGAAAGTTCTTGGATATCGCCTTCCGCCAGCTCCAACCGCTGTTGCAGCTCCACCACCTTGTCGTTGGCCGCCAGTCCGACGGAAGAGTCCGAGGATGCCCGCAGGTTCTCCTCCAGGCGGCCGACGAGACCGGACGCCTGCTCCAGCACGCCGCGCAGCTGACCGATCATCTCGGCGCTGGTCGACGGAGCCATGGCTCCGGTTCCTGGTCCTTCCTGACTCGGTTCACGCACGCGGCAGCTGCCTCACTCTGGTGAATCTGCGGTTCCTGCGGTACCAACCGGCGTTCCTGGGGTCAGCGGAGAGCTCGACCAGAATCCGAGATCGAGTCGAGCCACCTCACCCACTCTCACCGGAAGACTCCCGGACATGCTTTGTCCCCACCGCCGGTTCGGTCCAGCCTTTTTCGGCGGAAAGGCGCAATTTGGCCGAGAGAAAGAAGTCTAGACCACCGCCCTTACGCTTTCAAGCGACGGGACGCCCAAAAGCGCCTCAACCGGGGATCTTGGCGCCCTCGGTGGCACCCTCGGTGGCCGTCGGCTCCGAGGTGAAGACCACCCGGTTGCGCCCCCCCTGCTTGGCCTTGTAGAGGCGACTATCGGCCACCACCAGAGCGTCTTGGATCTGCGCCGCGTCCTGGGGCCAGACGGCGACGCCGATGCTGACGGTCATGCTCGCGGTCTCTTCGACGCCGCGCAGCTCCAGCCGCAGCTCTTCGACGGAACGGCGCAGGGCCTCGAAGCGCTCCCAAGCCAGGTTCGAGCCCATGCCCGGCAGAATCACCGCAAATTCCTCGCCGCCGTAACGGGTGACCACGTCGGAGGCCCGGAACGAGCGCAGCAGCAGCTCCGCGAGGGCCCGCAAGGCCCGGTCCCCTCCCTCGTGACCGTGGGTGTCGTTGAAGCTCTTGAAATGGTCGACGTCGATCATCGCCAGGCTCACCGGCTGGTCGAGGCGCTCGGAGCGCTCCGCCTCTTCCTGCAGCCGGACATCGAAAACGCCCCGATTGAGCAGGCCGGTAAGACGATCGCGCATGGAGAGGGTGGTCGCCTCCCGCGCCCGCACCACCGCCGTCACCGCCAACCACGAGGCGGCCAGCAGCAGCACCACTCGGCCCACCTGATCCTCGAGGTTGAAGCGGCCGAACTCCGGCGAGCCTTGGAGCAGCCGGGCCCCCCAGCCAACGTAGGCCGAGACGATGACCGCAACGTATTGAAGCGTCGCCAACAAACCCGTGAGCACGCAGATGCGAGCGTCATAACGCAGGCTGGTGGCGCCGATGGCGAGAAAGTAGAAGGGATAGACGAGGGTGCTATTGGTCGCCGCCAGAGGCAGATCGAGGATCAGGAAGACCGCCAGCGCGCCGCTCACCAGCGAGACGTCGATCATGCTGCTGACGAAGCCGATCCACGCGCGCCCCCAATGCCGCTGCACCGCCGAGTAGACCAGCAGCGCCTCCACCAATGCCCCCACCACGAAGGCCAGTACCGGGGTGAGATTGCCCGAGCCCGGCAGTAGATCCAGCCGGTGGACTCCCAGCGGCACGTAGATCAAGAGCACCGCGATGAGCAGCCGGACCCCGGCGATGAGGTACTCGCCGGTGAATCCAGCGTCGGCGAGCTGCGGATCCGGCCGTTTCCACACCCGTTCCCAGGCCCGCTCCGAGGCCGCCTGGGCGGCGTAGTCCCCCTCTTCGGCCAGCGGCAGCGAGACCTCCGGCAACGAGGAGCCGACGGAGCTCGTGGGCAAGGATCGGCCGTCCTCTACTTCCAACGGCGGGTCGGCCGGCGAGGCATGAGAGTCCATGGTCTGCCGAACATGTCATAGCTGGGCGCAGAAGGCCAAGGCCCCGGCCCTGCGGACCTTCTCCGGCCACCGGCGCCGCACCAGCCCGCGCCGGAGATTACGGCCAGAGGATCGAGCTTCAGGGATCCGAGCCCCCGACCACCCGCGACCAGGACTCGGCGCTCCCGACCTCGAAGGAATCGGTGAACACCGCCTGCACCGGCACGAAGTCGAGGTCGTCCCAAACAGCTTCGAAGCCCGGCGCGGTGCGCGCTTCGAGAACGAACTCGACGCGCGCCGAGACCGCCCCGGAAGGCGCCTGGACCCGGCCGTGGAGACGGCTCCAGGAAACCTCCAGGGAACGCGACTCCGCCACCGCCTCACCGAGGAATGAGCCCGCGCATTGGGCGTCGCCATAGAAGCTGGTGCGGGCCTCCTCCACCACCTCCCCCGTGGCCGCCGTCAGCAGACGCGCCCAGCCCTCCTGGCGATACTCGCTGCCGGCCTCCACCGCCAGGCATTGGGAGAGCACCACCTGCTCGCCGGGCCCTCCCTGGTAGCGCACCTCGGCGGTCCCGGAATCGAGATCTCCGCGCCGATCCCATCGGCCGTGGGTCACCGAGGAAGATTCCGGCAGCAGCTGGCTCCAAGCCTCCAGGCCACCATCGAAGCCCGGATCCACCAGGAAGCCCACCACGTTGGCCGGCAGGTTGCCCAGATCCGCGTCGATCCCCGCCGTGGTCTGCCCCACCGTCACCGTCACATCGGTGCCGTCCTCCACCGCCGCCACATCGTCGTAGTACTCGGCGTCGACGACCTGAGTGCTACCGAGGGAACGGCCGGTGAAGAAAATCCGGTAAGTGCCCGCGGGGAGCCCCGCCAGCCGATAGGCGCTCTGGTCGTAGACAAAGGTCGACTTGTACGGCTGCCACTGGCTGCCGTCGAAGATCAGAGCGGTGATGGTGAAGAGCTGTGAGGAGGTGCCGCCATTGCGAGTCAGACCGCCGGAGATGGCTCCAGCGGGCTCCAGAGCGGCATCGATGCCGGCGGTGAAGGCGCCCAGGGACACGGCCACCGGCGTCGCCAGATCCGGCCGCACCACCCCGTCGTAGTACTCGTTGGCGTAGGAACCGTCGGTCGAGCGGAAACGCACCAGGTAGTCCCCCGCGGGTAGAAAGCCGCCCAGGGTGTACGTGCCGTCGGCGGCGGTGAGGGTTTCGCATCCGGCGACGAAGTCCAGACTGTCGGCGCGCACGCAACTCACCTCGATCCCCTCTACCGGCAAGCTCGTCCCCTCTTCCGTCACCACCCCCTGCACGCCGCCGCCGCCGGGGCCGGAGCCACTGCCGTCCAAAGCCGCATCGATGCCCGTCACCGGTGCGCCGGAGACCTGCACCGGCGTCGCCCGCTGCAGGCTGTCGACGTCGTCATAGAACTCCGCCGGATAGGTCCCGGAGGGATCCTCGAAGCGCACGTAATAAACCCCCGAAAAGAGCAGGTCGAGGGTGTAAGCACCGCTGGCGTCGGTGATCGCGGAGCGGCTGAGGAGCTCCAGGTCGTGGTCGTAAAACGTGACCGAGATGCCTTCCAGCGCTCCTCCCACACCGTCCGTCACGATCCCGGAGATGGCGCCGCCGGGGCCCTCTCCCAGCTCCGCGTCGATGCCGGTGGTGAGCTGGCCGGCGATCACCGGAACGTCGGTACCCAGCTCGATGAGCTCCACGTCGTCGTAGAACTCGGCGAAGCGGGGGCCGGTCCAGCTGCCACCGCTGAAGCCCACGCGGTACGTCCCCGGCGGCAGCCCGGTGATGCGGTACTGCGCCTCGCGGAGCGAGAAGTCGGATCCCACGGGCTGCCATTGGTTGCCGTCGAAACTGAAGGCGGTGGCGGTGGACAGACTGAAGGGCTGGCCGAAGGGATTGAGAATGGTCCCGGCAATGCCACCGCCCTGGCGCAAGGCGGCGTCGATGCCCTGGGTCGCCAAACCGTCGGCCAGCACCACCGGGGTGGCGAACTCGGCGCTCGGCACGTCGTTGTAATACTCCGTCACCCACTCTCCCACCGGCGATCGGAAGCGCACGACGTAGCTGCCCGCCGGCAGCCCCCGCAGCCGGAAGAAGCCAGCGGAGTCGGTGAGGGCTCGAGTGCTGGCATAGCCCGGCTCGTGAGACTCCACCCCCGCCGTGGAAGCCTGCACCTCGATACCCAAGACCGGTGCACCGGAGAGCTCGTCGCTGACGGTTCCCTCCAAGGTGCCCGGGAGACTGCCCGCCGGCGCCGCGGTGAGGGCAGCGTCGATCCCGGTGACGGCGGCGTTGTCCACCACCGGCACCGGCGAGGGCAACTCCAGCGTCTGATAGCGGAACAGGGGATCGAAGACTTCCACGGTGTAGGCCTCCGGCCACAGGCCGCCGACGGTGAAGCTGCCGTCGGCAGCGGTGGTGGCCACCTGGTCCCAGAGCACCCGCCCACGGCGGTCGGAGAGATACACCGCCGCGTCCGCCACCGGCAGGCCGCTGGCGGCGTCGGTGACCGTCCCCGCCACGCTGCCGGTGGCCAGGTCCCCCACCACGACGTCGAAATTCTCCAGCTCGGTGCCCACGGCGATGACCACGTCGGTGCCGGCACCGAGAGTGAGCTGATCGTCGAAGACCTCGAACCCCGGATCGTCCGGCAGCAAGAAGGAGCCCGCCTCGAAACGCAGGCGGTAGGGGCCGGGCGCCAGCCGCAGGGAGTAGCCCTCCTCGTAGTAGTCCGTCTCGGCGCTACCCGCCAGCTCCCAACCACCGGCGCCGTCCGGCAGGTAGGCCAGCACCCGCGCGAAGTCGTAGGCCCGACCGTAGGGATCGACGATGGAGCCGCTGAGGGTCCCTCCCGGAGGCAGCCCCAGAACGCCGCTGACGGGCTCGGTGGTAGCCCCGGCGGTCACCGCCACCGGCGTCGCCGTTGCGGCGCTGTCGGCGTCGTCGTAGTACGAGCTGTATTGATCCAGCCCCTGGCGGCCGGTGAAGAGCACCAGGTAGCTACCGGTGGGCAGTCCGCCCACTTCCCAGGCACCGGTGACCGGATCCGGCTGGTCGAGGAAGAGCACCTCGGGCTCCGCTTCGTCGGTGTACACGAAGACCTGAGCCACTTCCAAGGGGCGCCCCGCAGGATCGAGCACCGTGCCGGCGATGCGCCCCGCCGGCTGCAGCTCCTCATCCACCGTCACCACCCCACCGGCCACCACGATATCCATCGCGTCGTCCAGGTCGGTTGCCTCGTCGTAATACTCGAAAGCCCAATTCTGAGCCCAGTCCCGAAAGCTGAGGCGATAGTCCCCATCGGCGACGGCGGCAAAGCCATAGCTACCATCGGCGGCGGTGTACTGCCATGCCACCACCCTCCAGCCGTGGCTGCCCGCCTGGTAGAGGGCCACCTCGACATCCGCCAGCGGCTGACCCGTGGGACCGGTCACCGTGCCTTCGACGCCACCGCTTTGAGCCCAGACCGGCGATGGGGCCAGCGAGGCGATAAGAGTGAGAAGCGGGAGGAGAGTGCGGAGGAGGAATGGGCGGCGCAGCATGAGGGCCCTCCTTGCGGCCTAGAAAGTTGTACTTGCAGGGCCCTCAGAGTACGCCACACGGCGCTTTTTCTCAGCCTGTCGTCGAGCTGTTACGGCGGAGCCACCAGGGCGCGCCTGAGGAATCTTCCTCGGCGGCACTCATCGCAGATCTGCGAAAGGATTTCGCACTATTACGCCATCGTAGCTCTGTCCAGAGTTGAGATCTTCCGTCCATAAAATACGACAGCCCAAGGCCTGCGCGCTGCGCAGGATCATGGCGTCCCAAAAAGACGTCTGATAGCGCTGCTGGAGGTCGACAGCAGCCAAAACATCGCTTGTTTCCGGCCGGTGAACGTGCCAGGTCGAGAAGCTACTCAATAGCTCACGAGCAGTGGTTGCCGACACCGGCCGCGGAACCTTGCGCGTGACGGTGACAAAAAACTCTTGGAGAACCTGGATGCTCAGAGCTCCCGTCCGCTCAGACCAGAGCCTATCCACGAGATCGAAAGCGCGACCCTTCTTTTCCGCCGCAGACTCGTCATACTGGTAGACGAGAACGTTGGTATCGACCAGCTCCAGATTGTCTCCAGCACTCATGGAGAGCCTTCAACGCTCATGGAGGCTGTCTCGGCTCCAGGAAGCGACACCCTCTGTACCGAAATCGAGCCCTTCGGCAATCTGGGACGAATACCGGCTTCTGGCGATTTGGTACGAGTCATCCTCCTCGAGGAGCTTCTCGAGCGTTGCTGCCAGCAGGCCGGAAACAGACATATCTCGTTCGACCGCCAGGTGTTTGACCCGCTTGAGCATCTCTTTCGGGAGAGCAAGAGTGATGTTCTGAGTGCTTTTCACAGAAAAAGTGTAGCACGTATTTACGTGCAACCCCCGGAATCTCCAGTCCTCAATTCCACCACCGCTTCTTCCCATTGCTCGGGAAGAGCTTGAGGAACACGATGCGAGCGGCGACATCGCCTTCGCCGGGGCCCTCCAGGGCGGTGCCCACCTCGAAGTTCATCACCGTATTCCACGGCAGGGTGACGGTGCCGCCGAGGCCGATGCCGGCGAGGAGCTCGTCCTCTAGACCGGTGGCCTCGTTGCTCGCCCACACCGCGTCGCCGTCGACCTCTACCCGCAGCAGCTCGAAGGCGTTGATGCCATATTCGAAGTGCACGCCGCTGGCTTCCTCCGCGCGCACCAGACCGCTCTGGTAGCCGCCCACCGACGAGTCGCCGAAGAGGCCGAAGTCATAGCTGGAGAAGCGGTCCAGATCGGAGCCGTTGAGGTGCTCCAGGGAGAGGCTGAAGTTGCGGAACTTGGAGAACCACCAGGTCTTGCCCAGCTCCACCCTCCAACGCACATAGTCCTCCTGCTCGGGATCGAACTCAGCGTTGCCCGGCAGCCCCCAGAACTCCCAGTCGGAGCGCTGGTTGAAGCTGCCGTTGAAGTACAGCCGATAGCCGGAGCGGGCGTAGGTGAGCTCCGCCTGGGCGGTGTGGGTCAAGGTGTCCTGGGGCAGCACGAAGCCGTCGGCGGTGTCGTCGGCGCGGGAGTAGGAGCGCTGGCCCAGACTGTAGGTGAGATCGAGGGTGAGGAAATTGGTCAGCGGCCGGCCGAGGAAGAAGGAGACGGCGGCGTTGGTGCTCTCCACCTCTTCTTCAGGAACCTCCCGGCCGTCGCGGTAGAGCTCGTCCCCGGTCTGAATGAAGAAACCATTGACGTTGAGCCCGCCGTTCCAGCGGCTGCCGAAGAGGCTGGGATCGGAATAGTTCGCGGCCAGGAAGGCGCCGGCAAAGAAGACATTGACCTGATTGCCGGAGTCTCGGAAGTCCAGATCCAGATAGTTGACCCCGGCCAAGGGCAGCGGGAAGTCCAACGACTCGTCCCACAGCACGCCGCCGAGAACGAAGAGGCGGCCGGTTTCCTGCTCCTCTTCCACCACCCGGTCGCCGTCCTCGTCCTTGCGCAGATAGCGCAGCCCGGCGTCCGTGTCCCGCACCATGGTGGAGTCGGAGGCCCGGGCGGACTCCAGATTCTGCTCAAAGCTCTCGCCGTTGAGCGCCAGATTCGTGAGCACCGTCTCCCGCTCCACCGGCACCGTGGCGCTGAGCAGGCTCAGGGTCTGCTGACCCACCGTCCGCAACGGCAGCACGAAGCTCTCCCGCGACCAGGGTGCCGGCTCGCCGGCGGCGTCGACCGGACTGAAGTAGACCGTCTCCTCGTTGGAGAGCACGTCCCCTTCGAGCCCCACCTGCACCGCCCGGGTGCGCACCCGCGAGTAGATCTCCCGATCCACCCACACCGTGCCCTGGAACAGGCTGCGGCCGGGCTCGACGGTAAGGGGCCGGAAATCCACCACCCAACAATCCCGACCGTCAACGGTGGCGGTGCCCCGCAGGCGGTAGGAGTAGTCTTTGCTCAGCTTGATGTCTACCGGCATGGAGGCCGCCTTCTCCGGTTGGATCAGCGGCAGCTCCGGCAGCTGCTTCGACTTCCAGCGCACGCCGTCGATGTAGAACTCGTCCCACACCCAGTCGAAGCCCTCGTCCCGGCGGAAGAAGAACTCGCCGGCGTAGGAGGCCTCGAGGCTGCCCTGGCTGACTTGAAAGCGCAGGTGCAGGGTGTTGGTGGCCTGGTAGTGGTCCAAACGCCGCGCCTGGGCGTCCTCGAAGGCCTGCAGCCGGCGCAGGATCTCCTCCACCGGCATCTGGCGCTCGTCCTCTACCTCCAGCCGCTCCGCCACTCCTTCCAGCTCCTCGGCAGTGGCCCGCTCGAGGCGCAGCACCGCCACTGGAGCGGGATCGTCGATGGTCAGGAGCAGGCCGTCGGCGGTGCGCCGCTGACCGAAGAGCGCCTCCTCCTCGCCGGTGGCGAGATCCACTCGGCTCGGCCGCCGCAGCTGATCGTCGCCAAAGAGTAGATCCACCGACTCGCTGCCGGCGGGTTTCTCCACGATCACCCGCAGCGCCAGATCCTCGCCGCGGACGAAGGCCCAGCCCCCGGCTGCGCCGCTGGGGGAGCCGTACTCGGAGTAAGAGAGATCTCCCTGAAATTCCCGCGCCAGCACCTTGAGCGGCCCCAGGTCGCTGCTGGACGAGTCGGCCTCTACCGCCGGCAGCTCAAAGAGCGCCACCGAAGCACCGGCCACCTTCGCCTCGGCGGCCCGCGCCAGAGCGGCCTCCGCCGGCGCCGGCCAGCTCAGGGCGTCGACGGCCACGGGTTTGCCCGGATCGAGCTGGGCCAGGGTCAGCGCCGCCGCCGCCACGCCCTCGCCGGGCTCGATGGCCACGACGTCGAGATAGGCCGCCACTTCCTGGCCGTAGAGCTCGTTCAGGAAGGCCTCGTCGGTGTTCAGAGGCCCGGCAACGAAAGACGCTTCGGGAGCGGCACCGGTCACCGCCACTGCGGCCCGCTTGATCAGGAAGGCGAGATCCCGCGCCGTCACCTCCTCGGCGGCGATGCCCTCGGGCCGCCACACCGCCTGCACGTAGAGCGGCTGCGCCTCTCCTTGCACTTCTCCCTTCACTAGGGCCGCCAGCTGCTGCAACTCGGCCTCCAGCCGATCCAGGTGCTCGCCGACGGGCTGGGGAGTGCGGAAGATCGCCTGCACCCAGGGCTGCGCGCCGGCCTGGCGCAGGGGCCCGAAGGCTGCCCGAGCGCTGTCCACGGAACCTTCTTCCCCATCGAGAGACACCGGCCAGGCGACAAAGAAGCGGGCCTCCTCGTCGAGACGGGGCTCGGCCTCCAGGGAGCTCAGGACCTGGGTGGGGTCATCCACGACCACACCAGCGCAGGGAGAGCAGGGGAAGGAGGCGGCGAAGGCCGGAGAGGACCCAAGGGCCAGAGAGACCGCAAGGGCAAGAAGGCCGAGGCCGAAGAGCTGGGGGAGTTTTCTCAGCGTCGAGTTCTTTTGCATGACGTGGAGTCCTGTGTTGGCGGCGGAAGGGGAAATGGAGCAGGTCTTGTCGGTAGATTTGTGGATGGTTTCGGGGGACCGATTTGAAAGTCTCAGCCAAAGGCAAGCCTAGCAAGAACCTCACCCTGAGTTGAAATTTGCTCGGTTTGAGGGCTACCGCTCCCGACTTGCGAGCACCTTAAATTTCGTCACTCCCGCGAACGCGGTGACGGAGAGGGCGAGGGCAATAGGTAGGGATAGTGGTCTCGGCACCTCCGCCCGGGGATCCAATCCCCGGGCTACTCAGTTTCCGCCAGCTACGCCGGCTCCTGAGGGAGGATGTGGTGAAGCAGGTTCTGGGAGCCGGATTCATCCGGCGGTGCCCTGGGTAGCCCCGGGATTGATCCCGGGGCGGGACTATTCCTCCAGGCTCTCCCAATAAGCAGCAAACCCGGCCGAGCGCCGCAGCACCCGACCGGGTTTCAGATCGTTCTGGTAGCCGATGGTTCGGCTAGCAGATCGTCACGGAGTACCCAATGATCACGGAGTAAACGTCACCGTGCAGGTCTTGTCCGCGTCCATCAACACCGAGGTGCTGAAGCCACTGCCACTGCAGTCACCGCCCCAGCCACCGAAGGAGCCGCCGGAAGGCCGGGCGTTGATGCCCACGGTGGAGCCGGCCTCGAAGTCACCACTGCAATCGCCGGTGCAGAAGAGGTCCGGGGGATTGGTCACCACCTGCCCGTCACCGCCTCCGATGAAGAGGATGGTGAGGGTGAAGGTGGAGGGAGCGGCCTCGAACTCCGCCGTGCAGCTGACGCTGGAGCTCACCCGCAGCGTGCCGTCCTCGCAGTCCGCATCGCCGCCGAAGCCGATGAAGACCGAGCCCGGATCCGCCACCGCGGTGAGGAAGACCTGAGTGGGTACCGGATAGTCGGCGGAGCAGGTTCCCGGACAGCTGATGCCCGAGGGATCGCTAAACACCTGACCGCTGCCGCTGCCGGTGAGGGAAACAGTCACGGTGGCGTCCACCGACTCGAGGTTGAAGCGCGCGAAGCAGCTCTTGTCGACGTCCGGCGTCACCACGCCGTCGGCACAATCCGCGTCGCCGCTGAAGCCGCCGAAGACCGAACCGGCGTCCGGCGTCGCGGTGAGGGTCACCGAACCGGTGCCGCCGGGGAAGGTAGCGCTGCAGGTGGCACCGCAGTCGATACCCGCCGGGCTGCTGGTGACGGTCCCGGTGCCGAGACCGGTCTTGGACACCGTCAGCTGAGCCGGCTGCTGCTCGAAGGTCGCCACGCAGGTGACGTCGGCGGTGAGCCGGATGATGCCGTCGGCGCAATCCGCGTCCCCGCTGAAACCGACGAAGGACGAACCCGGCGCCGGAGTGGCGGTGAGATCGACCCGCGTCGGGTTGGGGAAGCCGGCGGTGCAGGTGGTGCCGCAGTCGATGCCCGCCGGGCTGCTGCTCACCGTGCCCTCGCCGTCGCCGGCCAGGCTCACCGTCAGGATGACGGGAACGGAGGAGGCGTCGAAGCGGGCGGTGCAGCTCTTGGCGGCATCCATGGTGACCACGCCATCAGCGCAATCCGCATCGCCGCCGAAGCCGCTGAAGACCGAGGTCCCGGCGGGAGTAGCGGTGAGGGTCACCACCGTGCCATCGAAGAAGTCGGCGGTGCAGGTGGCGCCACAGTCGATGCCCGCCGGGCTGCTGGTGACGGTCCCGGAGCCGAGGCCGAAGGTCGAAACGGTGAGCGGGAAGGGCAGCTCGATGTCGATGAACACCGTCGCCGTATCGCACTCCTGGGGCGTGCCGTCGTCGCACACCTCGTAGACGAAGCTGTCCTCCGTCGTCTCGCTACCGTCCTGGGTATAGCTGAAGGTGCCGTCGGCATTGAGGGTGAGCGCACCGTGGTCGGGACCACTCACCGGGGTCGTGTTCACCGTCAAGTTGGTGCTGTCGACGTCGCTGTCGTTGGCCAGCACCGAGGACTCGCCGGAATCGAGAACGCTCACCGTCTCGTCCTGGCGCACGGTGGCGCTGTCGTCCTCCGCCACCGGCGGATCGTTCACCGGCACCACCGTGATGGACACCGTGGCGGTGTCGCACTCCTGGGGAACGCCGTCGTCGCACACCTCGTAAACGAAGCTGTCCTCCGTCGTCTCGCTACCGTCGTGGGTGTAGCTGAAGGTGCCGTCGGCACCCAAGGTCAGCGCGCCATGGTCCGGGCCGCTCACCGGCACCGTGGTCACCGTCAGCGGATCGCCGTTGGGATCGCTATCGTTGGCCAGCACCGACGATTCGCCGGAGTCCAGCACGTCCACGGTCCCGCCCTCGTCCACCGTGGCGCTGTCATCGCCAGCCACGGGAGGGCGGTTGAAGAAAAAGCTGTCCAGAGAGACCTGGGCTTGGTTCTCCACCAGCACGTCGCGGGCCAGGAAGGCGCCGACGGCATCGGTGGAGTGGCCGAGTCGCAAGGTGCCGTTGGGAACATAGAAGTTCACATCCACATCGTTGCTGTGGCCCACCTCGGCGGCCAGAGGCGTCGAGTCGAGGGCACCGTCGGCACCATTGATACCGGCGACGTAGAGCACTAGCTCCTGGGCGGCGACGCCGGAGCCCGCCTCGGGCCCCACCACCGCGTCCTTGCCGCTGGCGAAGCGGCCTTCGACGCGCACCTCACCGGCGGCGGCGAAGAGCATATGGGCGTCCTTGTCGAGACTGACGGACGCAACGTTGTAGGTGCCACCGGAAAGCACGAGCACTCCATCCTTACCTACAGACACCGCACCGTAATCGCCCGCGGGCAACACGGTAAAGCCATTGGCGGGAACGGACACCGGAGTCGATCCGGCGGCCTGGGCGAAGAATTGCGGCAACATGCTGAAGACGGGAAGGCTGAGAGGGGTCACCAGGGATCCACCCACCGTTCCCTGGTTCCTGAGGTCGTTGTACGAAACATCACCGCCCACCGTGGAGCGATTCTTCAGCCACACGCTGTCGGCGGTGACGTCGCCGACGACGGCGGAGCGCGGGTCCATGCCGAGCTCATAGTTGTCCATCAGGGTCGGTCCGGCGCTAGCGTCGTTGACCACCACCTCGCCGCTGAGCACCGCCCCCCGATTCTTGATGCGGACGCTGTTGGTGGCGAAGATCACCACCTGATCGAAGCCCGCTTCGATGGCCTCACCGCGCACCGGCCACACCAGCACCCGCTCATCCGCAGTCCCGGCGCCGCCACGACTCCGCTCAGCGGGACTGATCAGCGCTTCCAGCAGAGCGATGGGATCGGTGCCCAGCATGCCCGCCAGCGCCTCTCCCTCTCGCAGGAAAAGACGATCCACCTCGTTGCGGGTGGGCAGCCGCCAATCGCTGAAACCAAGATTGTCCACCGCACCGGAGTTGAGCTCCTGCAGGACCCTCAACGCCTGCACCCGCGACAAGACCACGCTATGGCTGAGTCCGGAGGTGACGACGTAGGAGCCGTCCTCCATCCAGACCAATCCCGAGCTCGAGTCTGTCACCACCCCATATCCAGACGACTGCAGCTCCGCCACAGCCGGATTTACGCACAGCAATATAAACAAGAGCACTAAAAGACATTCATACGCTCTTCTACCTAGGCACATTACGGCCTCCTTGTCTTTTTTTAGGCACTTAGCCCAGCATGAATTACCTTTAAAGGAATTCTAGCATCGGCTTCCGTCTCGCGTCGACTCGTGGTCTGGAATGCGCGGAATTGTCGCCCACAGGCGTCAGGAGACCGTCACGGCTAAGCCACGAAAAGTCGCAAAGACCGATCACCCAATCTCTCGCCGAAGCATGCTTGGAGCGGCTCTCCACAGGCCAGCGGCTGCGGAAGCCGACGATGGTAAGGTGCGGCGGTTCCCGAGACCTACCCGATCCCATCCACGAGCCCGATCACCGTGCTGCACCGCATTCCCCGCCCCGAGCCCCTGATCGAAGGAGTCCTGCGCCAGCGCTACAAACGCTTCTTGGCAGACGTGGAGCTGGCCGGCGGCGAAGTGGTGACGGCCCACTGCGTCAACACCGGCGCCATGGAAGGGCTCACCGCCCCCGGCAACCGGGTCTGGCTGAGCCGCGCGAACAATCCCAAGCGCAAGCTGGCCTTCACCTGGGAGCTGGTGGAAGCGGACGGCATCCTCTACGGCGCCAACACCGGCTTTCCCAATCGCCTCATGCGGCAGCTACTGGAAGAGAATCGGCTGCCCTGGCTCTCCCACTTCACCGAGGTGCGGCCGGAGAGGCCCTACGGCGAGAATTCACGGGTAGACTTTTGGCTGCAAGGACGCCGCGGGGAGCTCTATCTGGAGGTCAAGAACTGCCACCTCCTCTACCCCGACCGCCGCGCCTACTTCCCCGACAGCGTCTCCGCCCGCGCCACCAGCCACCTGCGTGAGCTCGCCGCAGTGCTCGCCCCCAAGGTGCGCGCGGAAGTGCTCTTCATGTGCCAGATGCCCGGAGTCAAGGAAGTTCGCCCCAGCGACGTCCACGATCCCACCTTCGCCACCACCGCCCGGGAGGTCAAGGCCCAAGGCGTCCGCTTCTCCGCCCTGCAGGTCGAGCACACCCCGGACGAGATCCTCATCCGCCGCCGCATTCCGGTGAGCCTGCGGGAGTACGGCACGCAGCGGGTGGAGCGCTGGCGCTCCGGCAAGTAGCCGCTCTCGCTGGCATTTGCCAACGCCCTGCGGCACTGGTAGATTTAAGACTCTCTTAAGGGTCCCATCACAGCATATTCTGGAACGGCTACGCGCCCCCCATGGGTGCGTCTCCAATCCTGGACCGTTCCCGGTGGGACTCGCGTATCTCGCTCGCCACCCGGCAGCGCTTAACTTCACGGAGATTTCCGTCATGAATCCGTCCTTCTCGTCCTGGCGCGCCCCGGCCTTTGCCCTGGTAGCGCTCCTCCTCCCCCTCCTCGGCCTCGCTCAGCCGGCGATGGCCCAGACGCCCCTGGGGGCCACTCTGGTCACCGGTGGCGTGGAATTCGCCGTCTTCTCCGAACATGCCACCCGCATCGAGCTGTGGATCTTCTCCACTCCCACGGCCTCCTCCCCTAGCTCCACCCACGTGATGACCAAGACCGACACCACCAACCACATCTGGACCGTCACGGTCTCCGGCGCCGGTGCCGGCACTCTTTACGGCTACCGTGCCTGGGGCCCCAACTGGGGCTACATGAGCGGTTGGACCCCGGGCACCGCCAAGGCCTCGGACACCGGCTTCGTCACCCACGCGGACAGCTCCGGCAACCGCTTCAACCCGAACAAGTTGCTCATGGATCCCTACGCCAAGGCGGTCACCGGCGAGGTCGTGCGAGTGCAGGACCCCTCCACCATGGAGTACCACTACTCCTCCACCGTTCTCGGCGGCACCGACACCTACGCCTTCGTCGACTCCGCCGGCGACATGCCCAAGTCCATCGTCATCGACGACGACTACGACTGGTCCGGCGACGTACGACCGGACGTCGACATCAAAGATTCCGTCGTCTACGAGGTCCATCTGCGGGGCTTCAGCAAGGGGGACGACGCCCTGAGTAGCTCCATCCAGGGCACCTACGACGGATTCGCCGCCAAGGCGTCCTATCTGGCGGACCTGGGGGTGACGGCGGTGGAGCTGCTGCCGATCCACGAGTACAACCAATTCGACGACCCCATCACCAGCCAGGGCGCCACCGCCGACCGGGTGAATTATTGGGGCTACATGACCAACCAATTCTTCGCCCCCAACCGCGAGTATCTGTGCACCGATGTCACCAGCTGTTCCTACACCGACGGTCGTCAGGTGGACGAGTTCAAGGACATGGTGCGAGCGCTCCACGACGAGGGCATCGAGGTCTGGCTGGACGTGGTCTACAACCACACCGGCGAGGGCGGCGGCTGTTCCGGCTCGCCAGTGAAGTACTACAGCTTCCGCGGCCTGGACAACCAGAACTACTACACCCTGGCGGACGACAAGACCTGCTATTGGGAATCCACCGGCACCGGCAACAACCTCAACGCCAGCCGCACGGCGGTGCAGAACCTGATCCTCGACAGCCTGACCTATTGGATCGAGGAAATGGGAGTCGACGGCTTCCGCTTCGACCTCGCCTACACCGTCGGCCGCGAGGGCAGCGACGGCCGGGTGTTCAGCTCCAGCGCCCAGATCCTCCAGGACATCGCCCAGCTGGGCGTCGACGAGGACGTCAAGATGGTGGCGGAAGCGTGGGATACCTCCGGTTACGGCGTCGGCCAATTCCCTTCCGACTGGTCGGAGTGGAACGGCTTCTGGCGCGACAACCTGCGCCGCTTCGTCAAAGGCGACAGCGACGAGGTTGGCGATCTGGGATCCTCCATCACCGGCACCTGGAGCGGCTTCGGGCTGCCCGAGGAGTCCATCAACTTCGTCACCGCCCACGACGGCTTCACCCTCAACGATCTGGTGAGCTACAACTCCAAGCAGAATGGCATGGGCCCTTGCAACCCCACCGGTGCCGACCCCGGCTCCGGCTCCAGCTCCAACGACAGCTGGGACCACGGCGGCGACGAGGTGCTGCAGCGGCGCCAGATCCGCAACTTCGCGAGCCATCTGCTGCTGCACCACGGCGTGCCCATGATCCTCGCCGGCGACGAGTTCCGGAACTCCCAATCCGGCAACAACAACGGCTACATGGCGGACAACGACTGCGGCTGGCTCGATTGGGACGACCTGGACACCCACTACAAAACCTACGAGGTCTTCCGCCGGCTCATCGACCTGCGCAAAGACCACCCGGGGCTGCGCCGCGCTGCCGCCATCGGTGGCTCGGACCACGACAGCGACGGCTACAAGGACCTGACCTGGCACGGCACCAGCCCCGACACTCCGGACTGGTCGTCCACCTCCCGCACGCTGGCCTATTTGATCGACGGCTCCAGCAGCGAGACCGGTGGCTCCAGCGACGCGCCGGATCTCTATGTCGCCTTCAACAGCTATTGGAGCGACCTGACCTTCACTCTGCCCACCGCCCCCAACAGCAAATGCTGGTTCCTGGTGGCGGATACGGCGGATTGGGCGGAGGGCACCGGCAACGTCTACTACGACCCCGACGTCACCAGCTGGAGCAACCAACCCCTGTGGAAGGTGACCACCTCCACCTGGGGTCTGCAGGCTCGCTCCACCCTGGTGCTGGCAGCCCGCTCCTGCTCCGACGCCCAACCCACCCGCGTCGACTTCACCGTCTACGGCTACTCCACCTCCATGGGAGAGGATCTCTACGTGGTGGGCAACGTCGCCGAGCTGGGCAATTGGGACACGGACAAGGCGGTCAAGCTCAACTACGTCAATTCCAACCAATGGACCGGCCCGGTCTTCTTCACCGATTCCCAGGGCTCGTCCATCCAATACAAATTCATCCGCATCAACTCCAGCGGCGCCGTGCTGTGGGAGGGCGGCAGCAACCGTAGCTACTCCGTGCCGTCCAGCGGCAACACCTCGACCTCGGGGACCTGGCAGTAGCCTCGACCCCAAAGCCGGCCGGAAGCCGGCGCTCCCAGGGCTCCCGAGAGATCGCAAGCATTTCCGGGAGCTCTGGGCTTTTGGGCGGGATGTTCTATGCTTGAGAAGCAACCCACCTTCTCGGCGAGCTTCTCGACATGCACCTCTGCTCACTCTTCCATCCAGAACCTCCCAGAGGCTGCTGAGCCATGCCGGCGAGCATCGAGGAGCGGGCGCGCTTCGACCACATCCGCTACGCCAACTGCTGGGAGGACACGGATCTGCTGGTGGCGGCCCTCGAGCCCGCCGCCGGGCGACGGATCCTGTCTATCGCCTCGGCGGGGGACAACAGCTTCGCGCTGCTGGCGGCAGGGGCGGAGGTGGTGGCGGCGGACCTGAGTCTGGCGCAGCTGGCATTGGTGGAGCTCAAGGCGGCAGCTGTGCGCAATCTGAGCCGGGAGGACCTTCTCGCCTTTCTCGGCTTCCGAAGCCACGGCGAGCGCCTCGCCACCTACGGCGAAGTGCGGGGGGATTTGTCGCCGGCGGCGCGGGAGTTTTGGGATGGCCACCCTGGAGTGGTGGCGGCCGGCGTGTCCCACCACGGCAAGTTCGAGAGCTATCTGAGCTTCTTCCGCCGCCGGATCCTGCCCCTGGTGCATCGCCGGCGAACGGTGGAGGCGCTCCTCGAGCCGCGGCAGAAGGCGGCGCGGGAGCATTTCTATCAGCAGCGCTGGGACACCCGGCGCTGGCGCCTGCTCTTCCGCCTCTTTTTCTCGCGGCCGGTGATGGGCCGCTTCGGCCGGGATCCGGAGTTCTTCCGCTATGTCGAAGGCTCGGTGTCGGAGCGCATCTTGGAGCGCACCCGCTACGCCCTCACCGAGCTGCCGGTGCATGACAATCCCTATGTCGAATACATCCTGCGCGGCGGCTTTCGGGACACACTGCCGCCTTGGTTGGAGGAGGAGCGTTGCGCAGCGCTGCGGCCGGCGCTGAGCCGGTTGACCCTGCACCACGGCCCGGTGCAGGAAGCGGCACAAGCTCACGGGGGCGATGCCGCAGCAGGCGGCCCCTTCGACGGCTTCAACCTCTCAGACATTTTCGAGTACCTCGACGCCGACACCGGCACCCAGGTCTATCGCCGGCTGGCGAAGCACGCCGCCACAGGGGCCCGCTTCGCCTATTGGAACCTGCTGGTGCCGCGGCGGCGGCCGGAAGAGCTGGCTGCCCAGGTGCATGGCCTGGAGGAGCAGGCTGAGCACCTCTTCGCCCGCGACCGGGCCTTCTTCTACAGCGCCTTCGTCCTCGAGGAGCTCCGCCCGGCATGATGACCGGAGACCTCTTCGGCGGCGCCGTGCTCAGCGCCATCTTCCTCGGCCTGGTGGCGGTGGCGGAGGTGTGGAAACGTTTCGGCGACGCCGATCCGGAGCACAGCCGCAAGCTGGTGCACCTGGGCGGCGGCATCGCCTGCCTGCTCTTCCCCTTTCTGGTGCGTTCCCCATGGGTGGTGCTGGTGATGGCCGGCGCCATGACCGCCCTCTTCGCCTTCGGCGGCCGTTGGGGCTTCCTCCAAAGCCTGCACGGCATCGACCGCCCCAGCCGCGGTGCCGAGTTCTACCCGCTGGCGGTCTTCCTGGTCTTCCTCATGGCCCGCGACCAGCCGGCGTTCTATCTCTCGGCGATCCTGGTGCTGGCCATCGGCGATGCCTTTGCAGCGCTGGTGGGCGGTCATTACGGACGCATCCGCTACGAGGTGGAGGACGAGCAGAAGAGCCTCGAAGGCTCGCTGGTCTTTCTGGTCATCGCCTTCCTCGCCATCCATCTACCGCTGCTGCTGATGACCGAGCTGGACCGCGCCATCTGCGTTCTGGCGGCACTGCTGGTAGCGGTGCTGGTCACCTTCTTCGAAGCCATCTCCCTGGAGGGGGCGGACAATCTCTACGTGCCCCTGGCGGTGGTGGTGATCCTGGGCAAGATCACCACCAAGCCGCTCTCCGAAGTGATCTATCAGAACCTCAGCCTGGCGGTGATCTGCGGCGCCGTCGCGCTCATCGTCTGGCGCATGCGCTCGTTCAACGTCGGCGGCACCCTCACGTTCATCCTCTTCGCCTACGGCACCTGGTCCCTGGGCTCGTGGCAATGGGCGCTGCCGGTCTTCGCCGGCTTCCTGGCCTTCGTCGCCGGCTGGTTCGTGAGCCGCCCCGACCGCCAGCGGGAGCTGCGGGTGCGCACCATCGCCCGGGCGCTGCTGCTGCCCTTCCTGGTACTGGCGCTGGCCAACGGCACCCGCGTCTACCCGCCCCTCTTCGGCCCCTACGTCGCCGCCCTCGGCACCGTGCTGGCCCTCGCCCTGCCCACCGGGCTGCTGGGCTATCACCAGCTGCGCGGCCTGCGCTGGCTCGGTGCCCTGGGAGCCGTGGGCGTCTGCGGCTGGCTGGGAACGGCGCTGGTGCCCTGGCTGCTGCAACAGCCCACGGGCACCACTTCCTTGGCAGGCGCCAGTGCCTTGACCGGTGCGGGGGCCGTGGTGCTGGCCCTGACTCTGCTCAACGGTGCTCTCGATCGCCGCCATGCGGAGGCGGCCCTGTCCCGGGAATGGACCGCCCGCCGCTTCCTCATCACCCTCGCCGCGCCGGTTCTGGTATGGCTGCTTCAGGATCTGGGCTGGGTCGCTCTGTGGAATCCCTGAGCGGGCTCAGTTGGTTTCGGACACATCAGCCTCGGATAGCTCAGCTTCGGCTAGCCCCGCTTCGGCTAGTGGGCGCACGGTGCCCTGGGCGCCGTCCATCTCCACCTGGTCACCGGTCTCCAGCCGCTCCAGCAGACCCGGAATGCCAACGATGGTGGGCAGGCCCATCTCCCGGGCGACGATGGCGGAGTGGGAGAGGATGCTGCCGCGCTCGATGAGCAGGCCGGAGACCGCGGGAAAGAGGGGCACCCAGCCGGGGTCGGTGCGGCCGGCCACCAGGATCTCGCCGTCCAACCGCGCGTCGGCGGCGGGATCACGAATCACTTTCACCGGCCCGCGCACCACCCCGGGGCAACAGGGAGTGCCGCGGAGCCCATCGCCCTCGTCCCCTTCGGTCCTCGCCGACGGCGGCGAGCGGTAGAGGTTGCGGTCATAGGGCAGTCCCCAGGTCTCGAAGCGGTCGGCGGGGAAGCGCTCCGTCTCCTCCCGGTAGTCGTCGAAGTCCCGCCGTCGTAGCGCCGCCAACCCCTGGAGGTCGGTGCTCACGGCGGTGCCCTGGAGATAGTCCCAGACCTCGTCCAAGGCGAGGTAGAAGATGTCGTCCCGCTCCTCGAGCAGGCCGCGGCGGGCGAAGTCTTCCCCCAAGGCCAGCAGCAGCTGACGGAAGAGGCCGTAGATGCGGGTGCGGGCGAAGCGCAGATTCTCTCGATTCTTGACCCCCAGCC
The DNA here is from genome assembly GCA_034211275.1 of Acidobacteriota bacterium. Taxonomy (NCBI): domain Bacteria; kingdom Pseudomonadati; phylum Acidobacteriota; species Acidobacteriota bacterium. The sequence goes on along the minus strand of JAXHTF010000058.1, from coordinate 10,559 downwards.
GCGCGTTGGCCAGCACCCGGCGGAAGATCCAGCGCCGGTAGAGGCGCGCCCGGAATCCGGAGAGGCTCTTCATCGCCCGCTCTTCGGCAGCCCGGCGCACTCCCGTCTCACGCTCCTCCGCAGCCTCCAGGTCGAGCACCGACGGATCCCGCACCGCGACGTAATTCTTCAGCACCTGGTAGAGGAACTCGGGACGCTCCGCCACCGACGGTTCCTCCAGCTTGAGCTCGTCGGCGCCGCGGAAGCCGTACTTCTCCAGATAGGACTCGATCTCCGCGGCGAGCTCGGCGAAGCGGGGCTCCCGCGGCACCCGTCGGGCCAGCTCCTCCGGGCTCAGGTCCAGAAACGTCCGCACCGCCTCCGGATCCCGCCGGATCTCCCGCGCCATGCGCATCAGCTCGCGGGTGGGGGCGGTGCTCTCGATGCCGCCCTCGCCGCACAGCAAGTCGTTCTGCAGCGAGCCGTCTTGGTCAGCGCACCAGCTCTCGCATAGGCGTTTGAGCACGCCGTAGAAGACCATGACGTAGAAGTCGTTGACGATGGGCGCCTTCCACTGCCACAGCATGCGCTCCTCCATCTCGCGGTAGAGGGCGTGGAGCTGGTGGGGCGCCAGGGAGTCGAGATCGACGGCGTTCCACTGGCCGTAGCAGCTTCGGAAATGCTCCTCGAAGGCGGCGACGATGGAGCGAATGCGCGTAAATCGCCAGCCGATGCGCAGCACCAGCCGCAGGACGTCGAAGACCTCGCCGAGGGTGCTCCCCAAGCCCCGTCGCTCCTCCTCGTCCTGCAGCTCCTCGCGCACCCCCATCATGGACTCCATGAAGCGCTTGTTGAGCCCGTAGCCCGGGAAGAGCCGCACCACCCGATACCAATTGAGCAGGTTGTAGTAGACCTGACCGCGGAAGAGGCCGAGCATATTCTCGAACACCGGCCGGTTGGCGCGCACCGCCTCCGACGCGATGCCCATGACCTCGGCGAAGCAGTGGTAGACGATGGTGTAGGCGCGGCGGATGAAGCTGAAGGTCATGGGGGAGGTGACCCCGGAGTAGCTCTCGATGATGTTCGAGTTGTCCCACACCTTGCGGTTGCCGGCGGCGGGCCCCACTTCCTCCACCGTGGTCACCGCCCGCGACTGCAGCAAGAACAGCCGGCCGTCCCGGTCGAAGCACAGCTCGATGTCCTGAGGCTCGCGAAAGAAGCGCTCCACCGCCAGCCCGAGGCGGCCGGCGGCGCGCACCTGCTCCTCGTCGAGGCACGGACGGCCGGCGAGCTCCGGCGCCACCGGCTCCCGACGCAGCCCCTCACCGGCCCGCTGGTCGAAAACCAGCTGCTCGTCCTTGGTGACGATCTGCGGCTGGATCGCCAGCTCGTCCTGGCTGAGCAGCCCGGCCTTGGTGAGCACCCAGCTATCGGCTTCGAGACCGGCGCTGACCAGCCCTTCGCCGGCACCGTAGAGGGCGCTGAGGACCATCTCCCGCACCTCGCCAGTGGTGGGGTGAGCGGTGAAGAGCACGCCGCTCACCGCCGCGTCGATCATCTCCTGGACCACCACCGCCACCTCGATGCCTTCGACGCCGAGCCCGCGGGAGCGGCGATAGGCGAGGGCACGATCGTTGAAGGCCGACGCCCAAACCTGCAGAATCGCCTCCGCCACCGACTCTGCCGAGCGGCGGAAGAGGAAGCTGTCGTGGAGCCCGGCAAAGGAGTGCTCGACACCGTCCTCCCCCACCGCCGACGAGCGCACCGCCAACGCTGCGTCCGGCGCCAACCGCTGTCGGCGCCAGCTCTCGAGGCCGCGCACCAGGTCCGGCGGCAGCTGCAAGGCGCGGATCCAGCCACGGATCTCCGCTCCCGCCGCCGCCAGCTCGGTCTCCTCCTCGCCGGTCGAGTCGTCACTGATCGAGTCGTCACCGGTCGGGCCGTCAGTCACCGACGCCAGCCGGCGCTGGATGCGCTGATCCACCCCTGCCTGCGCCAGCACCGAGCGGAAGGCGTCGGTGGTGATCACCATCCAGGGCGGCACGTTCCAGGTCGCGCTACCTTCGGTTGGGCCGCCTTCGGTTGGGCCGCCTCCCACCGCCGCCAGCCGGGCCAGGGCCCAGGCCTTGCCCCCCACCCGCCGCCGATGCTCTGCGGTCACCTCGGAGGCTTCCAACCACCAGCCAGTCGTGCTCATCCGCTTCCTCCCAGGCTCCAACCGTGAAGCTCCAACCCGAAGCTCTGGGCGATGGCCACCGCCAGAATCAGGTCGAAAGCGATGATGTACATGCCGGCGAAGGTCTCCATGCGGCGGGCGGTCTTGGGGGCCGGTGCCAGCCGGTATTGGACGAAGCCCACCAGGCAAACTCCGTAGAGACCGATCAGCGCGAGGTAGAACCACAGCGGCAGCTGCAGATGCCAGCCCACCGCCGCCACCATCAGCGTATCCACCACCCGAATCCCCAGAACCACCCAGGCGGCGCCGAAGGTGCCGAAAATGCGGGTGTAGGAGTCGACGCCCTCGATCTCCTCCTCCGGTGCCCGAATCTTGCGCGAGACCTCCCAATTGCTAGTGACGAAGAAGCCGACGAAGGCGTAGACCCAGAACCACGGCGGAGCCTGCCAGGGCCAGCGCCCCACCGCGAAGGAGAAGACCATCAGCGCCAGCAGCGGCATCACCATCATGTGGGTGAGGGCGTAGAGCAGGAATCGCCGGCGCAGCCATTCACCGACGAAGAATTCCTTGAGCATGAGCAGCGAAAAGGCGAAGGCCACGGCCCAGGCGGCCAGGGCCCCCACGCCAGCGAGCCCCGCCAGGACCATCTGACCCAAGATCGCCGCCGCCGCCAACCAGCGCAGGTGCACCAGCCGGACGAGCCCCCGGGAGAGCACCCGCTGGGGATAGTGGACGCGATCCTCGGCGTAGTCCTTATGCTCGTCGAAGACCCGCAGATGGAAGAAGAAGAGCAGCAGGGTCAGCCCGCCGAGGAGCGAGCTGGTGTCGTAGTGCATGGGCTCGCCGGGGCTCACCAGGGCGCGGGCGAGGAATTGGTTGGAGGAGTAGTAGCTGAAAATCAGCACGCCGTGGCCGACGAGCGGGAAGCGCTCCTGAAGATAGGCCCAAAGCCGGCGCGGGAAGGGACTGTCGAGGCTCAGGTCTTGGGCCTTTGCGGTCATATCTAGCGCCCTCCGAGCCTGCGACGCAGGCGTTGGTAGTCGATCTTGCTGGCATGGCGCGGATCCACCGGCAGCGGCTTGGGGCTCACCCTCACCTCGTCCACCGCAAAGCCCGCAGCCCGCAGCCGCTCCTGTACATCCAAGCTCAGCACGTCCGAGCGCAGGTCGTCTGCCGGCACCGCCGCACCGCCGGCGCTCTCCACTACCACCACCGCCCGCCGCTCGTCCTCGGTGCCAAGCCCCACCAACGCCGCCCGGCGGATGCGGGAATCCTCCCCCCGCGCCACCGCCTCTACCAGCTGAGGGTGGAGGAGCTCGTCGCCCCGGCGCACGGTGGAATGCACCCGGCCGACCAGCCAGAAGCGGCCCGCGGGATCGAAGCAGCCGGTATCGCCCATGCGGTGCCAGACCCGGCCGTCGCCGTCGGTGATCTTGTTGGCCGCCTCCGCCTCGGGGCTGCGGAAATACCGGCGGCAGACATGATCCCCGGTAACCACCAGCTCCCCCACCTCCCCCTGGGCCACCTCGAGGGCCTGCCAGCCGCCATCACCCAGAGTCAGAGCGCCAGCTTCGATGCGCACCAGCCGTGCCTCCACCGCCGGCACCGGCCGTCCGGCACAGAATCCCCGGAAATGCTCCGACTCGGCGCTCAGCCGCAGCCGCTCGTCGGCGTCGATGTGGGCCACCGGCTCGGCCTCGGTGGAACCGTAGGCGACCACGATCTCGGTCTCCGGCAGCGCCCGGCGCCAGCGCCGCAGCTGGGAGTCGGACACCGGAGCACCGCCGGTGAGGATGCGCCGCAGCTTCGGCCGCTCCCCTTTTTCGGAGTCCAGACCGCTTCCAGACTCCAAAGCCTCCGCCAGGGCGTCGAAGAATGGCGGCGAGGCGGTGGCGGTGGTGACGCCGTGGTCGAGCATCCGCTGAAGCAGGCGGCGGCCATCGACCCGATCCACCCTCCGGAAGTCCATCTCCGGCACCACCGAGGGCACCCCACAGGCCAGATTGTTGAGGGCGAAGACCGGGAACATGGGCATGTCCACATCCCCCTCCCGGTAGGGAAAGGTCTCCGCCAGGGCCCGATGCTGGGCGAGGAGGAAGCCATGGGGCCGATCCGCCCCCTTGGGCTCGCCACTGGAACCGGTGGTCAGGGTGATCAGCGCCCGATGCTCCTCCTGCCGCGGATGCACCCGGGGATCCCGCGGCTCCTCCGCCAGCTCCTCGAGGGTGCGGCGAGCGAGGAAGGGGCCGAGCCGCCGGCCGGTGGTCACCGTCACCGGCAGGCCGCGTAGCGCTGGCACCAACAGCCGCAACCAATGCGCCCGGGAGCTGCCAAGAAAGGCCTGGGGCTCCGCCAACCGGGCCAATCGCCGCAGCGCCCGGACGCCCACCCACGGATCGAGAAAGACCGCCACCGCCCCGATCTGCAGCACACCCAAGAGCGCGGCGTAGAGCTCGCCGGACATGGGGATCATCACCACCGCCCGCTGCTCGCTCTCCAGGCCTTCCCGCCGTAGCCCCCCCGCCACTCTCTCGACCCGTTCCAGCAGCCGGCGGAAGCTCCAGACGTCGTCGCCAAGAATCAACGCCGGCCGCTCCGGCACCTCCTCGGCCATGCGCTGGAGCCGATGGACGATATTGGCGGATGGGCTCAAGGACTCAGTTTCCGCACGTAGAGGTGGTATCGACGCAGCAGCTCCCCACCGCCGGTGAAGTTCTCCGACGGGTTGCCGTCGCGGATCAGACAGAGGTTGGCGGCAGAGAATCCGCCAGCCTGGGCCGCCCGATAAAGACCGTGGAGCAGGGCTCCCCCGACCCGGCTGCGGCGATGTTCTGATAGCACGCCGAGGGTCTTGAAGTTGACCTCCCGCGCCTCCCGGCGGCGCCACAGAAAAGCCAGCTTTCCCAGCACTCCCGGCCAGCGGCGCACCGCCCGCACCGCCGCGAAGAGATTCGGATAAGCGAAGAGGAACCCCACCGGCTCCGCTTCCGGCGACTCGGCAAAGAGTACGAGGTGTGGGTCCACCAATGGCCGCGCGGCGGCGTAGAGGGAACGGAACTCCTGTCGCGAGATGGGGGTGTAGAGGAAGTTGTCCTGGAAGATCCGGCGGGAGAGCTCGTAGAGCCGGTCGAGCTCGACGTCAAAGTCGTCGAGGCGGAGGCGGCGGAGCCGGTAACCGGCGGCGGTGGCGGCCTCGGCGCTCTTGGCCGTGGCCTCTGCGCCGGCGGCGAGATCCTCCACACGATAGGAAGAGTAGCTCGCCAGGACTTCGAAGCCGTTCGCGCACCAGAGGGAAGGATAGCTCGGAGGGTTGTAGGGCTCGAGAAGAAAGGGCGGATGACTCCAGGGTCCGGCATTGCAGCGGTGGGCGTGCCAGGTGTCCCGGTCCATGGGCCCTACTGCCCGGCGGCAGCCCTGCTCGGCGAGCCAGGCGCATCCCTCGTCCAGCAGCCGCGCCACCGCCTCCGGCTCGTCCAGGGCTTCGAAGGCGCCGAGAAGGCCCAAAGGATGCCCGCCTTCGTCCATCAAATCCGACATCCGAGCCACGACCCGAGCCACAACCGTCTGCCCCACTCGAGCCTGGAGCAGACGCTGACGCCCGGCAACCTTGGGAGCGGCAAGCTCCCGCTCCAGCGCACCGGCCGGCGGCGGGATCCAGCGAGAGTCGCCCCGGTAGACGCGCTCCGGCAGCGACCAGAATCCCTTGCCCTGCTCCCCGGAGGCGGATCCCTCCCCATAGTCCGGTTCCACCGGCTCGACGGAAATCTCCCGCCGTCGATCAGATTGGGCGTTCACAACCGACCAGGATACTAGAAATCAGCTGCTAGGTAGGACCAGACCGCCCGGCGGGTCCTCAGGGCACCGTCACCACTACCAGCTCCGGTGCGTAGATGGACTCCTTGCTCCATAGGTCCAGCTGCCCTTGGTTCGCGCCGGTGGCGAGGCCGAAGGAGTAGGTGCCGTTGCCGGTCACCAGCGGCGTGACGTCCAGCTCGTGCCAGGTGTTCTCGGCAAAGGGCGGAGGAAGCTGGACGGATTGGAGCACCGTCAGCGGAGCGTTGTTCCAGGTCAGCGTGGCCTCAGACCAGGCGGCATCCGACAGCTTGTAGACCCCAATGGATTCCGGGATCGCCGTCTCCTGAGTGCGCAGCCGTAGCCGCGCCGACACCACAGGACCTTGCAGCCCCGTGACCTCGAACTTCAAGTAGCCGTGGCGACCGTGACCACCGTCGACGGTCCGCAAGCGCAGGAAATTGTAGGCGCCGAAGGCGCTGTCCGGATGATCCTGGTGGGAGAACGTGTCGTCCGTCGGTGCGAAGACCGTGGTCACCTCGCTGCCGTTGGCCACCGCCACTGTCACCGGGGCCGAGAAGCGATCGTTGCCGCAAATATCCTCCGCCCGGCAGCGCAGCTCCAACGAGCCGTCGGCGAAGGCGGTGGTGTCGAGGCTGTAGCCGTAGGGCGCCGTGGTGTCGTCCTCCTGCCAGGCTCCGTCGGCATAGAGCCCCACCGCCGAGATCTCCGAAGCATCGCTGGCCGAGCAGGACACCGCTACCGCGCCCTGCACCGTCGCGCCTTCAGCCGGAGCGGTGAGGCTCACCGTCGGCGCCGTGGTGTCGGCAGCACAGGTGCCGGCAGTGCGCACCTCGAAGGGAATCTCGTAGTAGGTCGGGATGGGATCCACCACCCGCCCGTTGGTCGCCAGCACCTGCAGGGTGTGGGGTCCGTCCGCCAGGGCGCTCACATCCACCGTCGCCTCGAAGCGGCTGTTGGCGTCGCAGCCCGGCGCCGGACGCTCGTTGCAGGTGTAGGGATCGTAGAGCCCGGTGCGCAGCTCCTCGACCGTGGCCACCTGGCCGTCGACCCAGAATGACACGTTGGAGACCCCATATTCATCATCCCGCGCCACCCCCGTCACCACCATGCTCCCCGAAGCTCCGTCAGGGTAGCGACTGCGCACGAAGACGATGGGCCCATCTCCCGGCAGCTCCGACCACGAATCCCCTTCGCCGGCTCCTCCCTCGGGTGGATCCCCGGTCAGGCTGTAAACATAACAATCGATGGTGGAGATGGTGAAGCTGAAGATATCCCCGCTGTGAATGAAGGTGCCGTAGTCGTAGTGATATTCGACGGTGCCGGTGAGCACCACGGTCGTCTGCCGGAAGTAACAATACCCGGTGGGAGGATTCGCATACCCACCTCCACACAGCTGCGGCGACATGGCACAGCGATCCTCCAGCGGAGGGATCAGACAAAAGAAGCAACACGGGCAGTCTCCACCCGCTTGAAGCTCGCCCTCATCCAGATTGCTGCAATTCTGCTCGCAGTTGGCTTTTTCGATTTCTTCGCAGCGCTCGGGGGCGATGACGTAATTGGTGCCCGGATTGATAGCTTCGAACATGATCGACCGTGGCGCCGTCGGGCCTGACAGAGTGCACGCATCGTGACAGAGACCGAAAGCATGCCCCAGCTCATGAGCTGCGATATCAATATGATTGACCTCATTACAGTCCCATCCGATGTCAGGACTGAAAAGTACATCGTTTCTTTCCGGATCCCAACGAGCTTTCCCGCCGGCAGACGGTGTGTAGCGCAATTGAATCCCAGAAGAGTCGCTACTTGGCCGGCTACCTCGCTTGACCTTCACTACGGGGACTCGAGGGTTGACTCCGAGGTTCCCGGGCGGAGGACAACCTTCTGGAGCTTGCCAGAAGTCATTGGCTTTCTCGAGCAAGCAGCTTAGTTGGTCGTAGATTGCGTCGGCCTGGCCGCCTTCAGGAACATAGACGGTCGTTTCGAACCGATTCCGTTGGTATTTTGGGCCTGTGTGCTCGTGGCCACAGGAACCTGGCAAAGGCAAATCTCGGCAAGTAGCACCACCAGAACCTTCCTCGATCAGTCGGTTGATCCCGCAGCCCTCACCGGCTGCAGGAAGCGATGCCAGAACGAGCAGAATCCCAAAACCGCAGCAGCTGAATAGAACGGAAACAAGAGTCCAAGAACTCGGGGCTGCCGGGCCAACTGAAGAAAGAGTCTCTTTCTGAATGGCGACCCAACCGGGCCGCCTCAAGAGCCTCCCCCCTTCGTCGCCGCCTTGCTCTCGACTTGGCGCAAAATCTCGATCCGGCTTTCCGAAGATTGATCCAGCCAAGGATACTGCTGAAGCCCGATGTCCTCACCGACAACAGGAAAGTAGTTAGCTACTTGAAAAAAAGCAGTCGGCCTATCTGGTCGGTAGCCCAAGAGTAGGTACAACCGTTCTGCCTTCGGCTGAGAGAAGCCGTCTCGGTAACGACAGTAGCGCTTTTCGTCGATGTATAGATCAAAGGTAGTCAGATACGAGTACAGCAGCTCTCCCTTTTCAACTGTTCGCCCGGAGCCCTTCAGCACCTCCACCACCTCGAAATCAAAAAGAGTTCCGAAGCTGCCGACGAACAGACCTGACTGGCTCTTAAGGATTCGTGCGATGAAAGCGACCTCTGCCTTGGAAACCAGATCTTCCACCGTGGTGAGCCCGTCCCGCCTTGCATACTCTCTTTCGATATGAAGGGGCCAGTACTGATAGCAACCTTCCGGGGTCAACTTTCCCTGCTCAAGGTGAATATCCTTATAGACAGGCGCACTTTCAGCAGCCCGCAAGACCTCTTCGATCACGAACTCCGGGAACTCCGAGAGCAGCTGCTGCTCTTCGTCGCGCCCAACGGATTCCATGATCAGCCGAATCTGCTCCTCGTTGACGAACCATGAGATCTCTGTCACCGGCTCCTGCGCAGAAGCCAATACCCTTTGTTCAGGGGCTTCCGGGGATGCCTTCGGTGCACCTATCAGCGCCAGTCCGAGGGCTGCGAGAAAAAGAACGGCGATGTAGTTGTGAGATCTCAAATCATCCACTCCTTGGGCGGCCAATCTGGCACGATTCAAGAATTCCTTCTGCACCGTGGCGGAAGGAGAGCTACCAAAGACTGATTTTAGCAGGCGCTTTCAGCCGGAAATTCCCTTCGTGCCCTCCGAGCTCTTCACTCACCCATCTCCATCACTTCCCCCAACTGCCGCTCGGTGAGAGAGTGATCTTCCCAAGCCAAGAGCTGCAGGGCCGCCAGCCAAGAAAAGGACCATAAGGGGGACAAAGCTACGGTCGAGGCTCACTGGCGCAATCCAACAGCTCATCCAAACGAGTCTCCGAGCCATTTTCCACGAAGTCCAACGGCTGGAGGCGCACCTCTCGATCGACTACCTGGAAATAGTTGGCTGGAGCCAAGATCCGGGCTTTCGGATTCACCATAAGCCCCAGGACCAGGAGGTCGTCACCCTCCTGAGGGAAGTAGAATCCCGGGCGGACCATGCAAACCCGCTCTTGACCTAGTGTTAGATCGTACTGATCGAGATACATGGTGACAGGCTCTCGATCTTCCTGGGTGCCATCAATGGAGCCGCAGGGCCTCCTGGGCTTGAGCTCGATACGGGTCACAAAATTGCCGCCGTAGAATCCGGGCTCGACCGAGATCACCCGCCCGAGAACGACATCCTCTTCTTGGGCCGCCTCCACCATCTCCTCAAGCCGGCTCATCCGGTCTCTGCTCGCATATCTCATCTCGGAGTGAGCGGGCCAATAACGGAAGCACCCTTCACCGGTCAACTGGCCTTCCTCGAGGTTGACTCGTTTGAAAGCTAACGTGCTCCGAATCGTCCGGGCGAGCTCGTTCACCGTCGCCACCGGTAGATCGAACGCTTCAGGCGAGTAGCTCTTAGTCTCCAGGGCCGCCGATACGGACTCGACGCCTTCCTGCGAGACAAACGGTGGTGGATCAAAGTCTCTGGGCACGATCTCAGCGGAGGCAGGAGAAACAAACGTCGCTAGAGCGATGCACAGCAGCGGTAGAGTTTTCTTGGTCATCTAGTTGAACCCTTCTGAATCTTTCAGGTATGCCCGACATCAATACAGCACTTCAAGGCACCGTCACCACCACCAGCTCCGGCGCGTAGACGGACTCCATGCTCCACAGGTCCAGCTGCCCTTGGTTGGCGCCGGTGGCGAGGCCGAAGGAGTAGGTGCCGTTGCCGGTCACCAACGGCGTGACGTCCAGCTCGTGCCAGGTGTTCTCGGCAAAGGGCGGAGGAAGCTGGACGGATTGGAGCACTGTCAGCGGTGCGTTGTTCCAGGTCAGCGTGGCCTCCGACCAGGCGGCATCCGACAATTTGTACACCCCGATGGATTCCGGGATCGCCGTCTCCTGAGTGCGCAGCCGTAGCCGCGCCGACACCACCGGACCTTGCAGCCCCGCTACCTCGAACTTCAAGTAGCCGTGGCGACCGTGACCACCGTCGACGGTCCGCAAGCGCAGGAAATTGTAGGCGCCGAAGGCGCTGTCCGGATGATCCTGGTGGGAGAACGTGTCGTCCGTCG
>JAXHTF010000057.1 GCA_034211275.1 Acidobacteriota bacterium | reverse complement strand
CACCGAGTGGTGGTATTTCACCGGTCATCTACAAGCCCAAGACGGCCGCCGCTTCGGATATCAGCTGACCTTCTTCCGCACCGCCCTGGCGCCCCCCGGCGAGATGCCGCTGCGCTCCTCCGCCTGGGCCACGGACCAGCTCTACATGGCCCACTTCACCGTCACCGACGTGGAATCGGGCCGCTTCTACCCTTTCGAGCGCTTCAGCCGCGGAGCCCTCGGCCTCGCCGGCGCCCAGGCGGAGCCCTTCCGAGTTTGGCTGGAGGATTGGAGCCTGGAGAGCGTCGACCTCTCGGGCGCGGACGCCGACGGCATCTGGCCCCTCCGGCTCCGAGCCAGCTCCGTCCCATCCCTCTCTAGCCCCACCGGCGAGAACGGGAGCGAAGACGATGGGCCGCCCATCACCCTGGACCTCCAGCTCCATCCCGAAAAACCTCCGGTCTTCCAGGGCGAAGACGGCTACAGCCGCAAAGGACCGGATCCGGGCAACGCTTCCTATTACTACTCCTACACCCGCCTCGCCGGTGCTGGCAGCCTCCGCCTGGGGCAGGAGCGCTTCACCGTCGAGGCCACCAGCTGGCTCGACCGCGAGTGGAGCACCAGCGCCTTGGGACCGGATTTGGAGGGTTGGGATTGGTTCTCGCTGCAGCTCGACGGGCCAGAGAACGGTGGATCCGAGCTGATGTTCTTCCGCCTGCGCCGGCGCGACGGCGAGCCCGACCCCTACGACGACGTGGCCCTGGTGGCCCCCGACGGCAGCCACTACCGGCTGCCGCCGGAGGCGATGGAGCTGGAGGTACTGGAACGCTGGCAGAGCCCGGACGGCACCGCCACCTATCCGGTGGCCTGGCGGCTACGCCTCGCCGCGCCCTCCGGGGATGCCACCGACATCTCCAGCTCGTCCTCGGGACTGGGACTGGAGCTCCCCGTAGAGCTGCAGATCAACGCCCTGATCCCCAACCAGGAGCTGCGGCTGGCGGTGCGCTATTGGGAGGGAGCCGTGGAGGTCGAAGGCACGGCCGCCGACGGCTCGCCGGTGACGGGGCGAGGCTATGTCGAGCTCACCGGCTACGCCTCGGAGGCCGCCGGACTGCCCCGCTGAGCTGCCCCGTTGAATCGCGGACCGGGGTGAGGAAGCTTGCGAGGGGCCCGATACCTACGACAAGATCGCCGCGAGACTCGCCGCCATGCGCCCTCCTATTCCAGCCCTCCGGTCTCCACTGCCGGCGACTCGACCGGACTCGAAGCTGGGGGTTCTAGGGCCGACGGCCCTGGCCTTGCTGGTCGCGAGCCTGCTCCTCATCAGCTGCGGCTTCCACCCCCCGGAGCCCTCGCCGAGCCATTCCCCGGAGCAGACGGCGGAGAATCTACTCCTGATCACCGTCGACACCCTGCGCGCCGACCATCTGGGCTACCACGGCTACCCTCGGGACACGTCGCCCTTCCTCGATCAGCTGGCGGCGCGCTCGGTGCGCTACCTGGATGCCGGCGCCCAAGCTTCGGTGACGCTGCCATCGGTGGCCTCGTTGCTCACCGCTCGCTATCCCCGAAGCAACGGCGTCGAGCGCAACGACGGCCGCCTGGCAGCCGCGGAAACGACGCTGGCAGAGGTTCTGCGGAATAAGGGCTTTCTAACCGCAGCCCTCACTACCAACGGCAACCTGGTCCCCTCCCGGGGCGTCGACCAGGGCTTCCAACGCTTCACCTTCCTGCCCGAGGCGGACGCCGCCGGCCTCACCGAGAAGGCCCTGCCGGAGCTCGAGGCTCTTCTGGAGCAGGCCCTAGAGCAGGCCCCAGAGCACGAGACGAAGCCCCGGTGGTTCCTGTGGCTGCACTACATCGACCCCCACGGTCCTTACGATCCACCGCCGGACTACGCCGACCGCTATGTCCGAGACCCTCATTACGACGGCTCCGTGGGAGTCCGCCTGCGGGTGGACGAGAAGCGCAGCATCGGCTGGAACCAGGGACTGGGAGGCGTACCCCACTATCAGCGGCGGCTCTTCCTGGAGCACCCCCGGCGGCGGCAGCGGGATTTCTACATCGCCCGCTACGACGCCGAGATCCGCTATCTCGACGACCAGCTCCGGCGGCTCTTCCACCTCCTCGGCGAAGCCGGCCACCTGGACCGCACCCTAGTGGCCTTCACCGCCGATCACGGCGAGGCCCTGGGGGAGCACGACTATTTCTTCGGTCACGGCTGGTACGTCTTCGAGCATCAGGTGCACGTACCGCTGTTGCTGCACTTGCAGAATGAAGGAACGACCGGCGAGGCAGGGAACCGCAGCCTCGAGCCCCGCTCCATCGAAGGCCCGGTGGCGCTGGTGGACCTCGCCCCCACCGTGCTGGAGCTGTTGGGGATCGAAGCTCCGCCGAGCTTCCAGGGCCGTAGCCTGGCGCCCTGGGCCGGAGAGGCCAGCGCCCCCCGGCGGGCCGTCTACTCCACCACCCCGGACGCTCTCCCCCACCGCCATCAATCACTTCGGCTGGGGCCGTGGAAATATCTCCGCGACCAACGGCGGCCGAAGGATCCGCGCCGCGAGCAGCTCTTTCACCTGGATCGGGATCCTGGGGAGCTGCAGTCCCTGGCCGAGGAGGAACCGGAGATGTTGGAGGAGCTCCGACGCCTCTTCAACGCCGGCCCCTGGCTCGCGCCCCCGCAGCGGCCCGAAGGCACCACGGAAGCACCCGCGGCGGAGTTGAGCGAAGAAGAGAAAGAGAGCCTGCGCTCTCTGGGCTACCTCTGAGGTGGCCTACCACCAACGGTAGCGGGCCGTCTCTCGGTTGGAATCCAGCGAAGACTCCGAGGCACCCGCCGCAGGCCAGAGCCGGAGCGGAAAAACGCGCGGAACTGTCTGAACGAAGTGAGTTTTCCGCGCGCCGCTCCGGCTCTCCCGCCTGCGGTGGCCAGCAGTGCCGAGGCCTGAGCGGATTCCAAGCGAGAGACGGTCCGCGGCTGCCAAGAGTCAGCCTAGGTCTTCGATCCTCGGGCCGCTTCCTCCCCCGGATACGAAGGCAAGAGTGGCTCCCGACGGCCGAGCTGCGCCTCGGCGGCAGCGATGAGATCCCTCAGCCCGCGCCGGCGCACGGCGCTCACGGCGATGCCCTGGTAGCGGCGAACCAGCTCGGCGAGGGTCGCCTCGTCCACCAGATCCGCCTTGTTGAGCACCGTCAGTCGGGGCAGATCACCGATACCCAGCTCCGCCAGTAGGGACTCCACCGCCCGCACCTTGGTCTCCAACCGCGGGTCCGCGGCGTCGGCGACGTGGAAGAGCAGATCGGCATCCTCCAACTCCTCGAGGGTGGCGCGGAAGGCGGTGACCAGGTCCGGCGGCAGATCGCTGATGAAGCCCACGGTGTCGGTGATCACCACCTCACCCTCCCGCGGGAAGCGCAGGCGGCGGCTGGTGGGGTCGAGGGTCATGAAGAGCTGATCCGCCGCCGCCACTTCGCTGCGGGTCATGGCGTTGAGCAAGGTGCTCTTGCCGGCGTTGGTGTAGCCGACGATGGAGAGCACCGGCACCCCCTCCTTGCGCCGGCGGCTACGCCGCACGTCGCGCTGTTTGGACAGGCGCTCGATCTGCTTCTCCAGCGCCCGGATGCGGTCCCGAATGCGCCGCCGCCCGACCTCCAGCTGGGTCTCACCGGGGCCCCGGCCACCGATGCCGCCGGCGAGGCGGGAGAGCCCGGCGTCCTTGCGGGTGAGCCGCGGCAGCGAGTATTTGAGCTGCGCCAGCTCCACCTGCAGCTTGCCGTCCCGGCTCTTGGCACGCTGGGCGAAGACGTCCAAGATCAGCTGGGTACGGTCGATGGCCTTGAGGCCGGTGGCATCCTCGAAAGCACGGCCCTGGGCCGGCTTGAGATCGATGTCGAAGATCACCACCGTGGCCCCCCGGCGCATGCTGTCGAGGACGATGGACTGCAGCTTGCCCCGCCCCACCACCGTCCGCGGATGCACCCGGCGGCGCTTTTGGCGGCTGGTGCCGGCGATCTCGACGCCGGCGGAACGCACCAGCTCCAGAGTCTCGGCGAAATGCTCGTCGTCCTCCTGCACCCCCACCACCAGCGCCCGCTCCTGGCCGGTGCGGGCGCCGCCGCCGGCCACCCGCCGCAGCTCGGCTTCCAACGCCCGGATGCTCGCCTCGAAGTCGAAGTCCAGACGGTGGACATCCGGTGCCTGGATGCGCACGAAGGGATCGACGGCGTCCGCCGGGCTCGCCCCCTGATCGTGCGGTAGCCCGTTCTCATCCCCTACCGCCAGCACCTCTTCGTCGAGCTCCGGAAAGGGGGCCAGGTGGGCCAGCTCCATGCGTCCCGGCAAGCCGTCCGCCAGCACCTCCACCATCGCCACCAGATCCAGCCGCAGCAGTGCCAGGTCGTTGAGGTCGTCGGCGGAGAGGGGCTCGCCCTTGAGGTGGGTGTGCACCAACCGCAGACCGCGGAAACGGCCGACACCGCCGCGCAGGCGGCCCACGTCGGGGAGGGTCAGCTGGCCCGCATCCCCCACCACCACGTTGCGCACCGTGCCGTCGCGCCCCAGCAGCACCCCCACCTGCCGGCCGATGCGCCGGGAGATCTCGGTGAGGTGGCGGGCGAGCTCCGGAGACACCACCTGCTCCGGCGCCGTCCGCCGGCGGAAGGTGCGCTCGAGAGCTTTGCGGTCGGAGGTCTTGAGACCGCGGAGGTTGCCGTCCAGATGCATCGAGAAAGGCCGCTACGGCGCCAGCCGTCGAAGGCTCCAGCCGTCGGCGTCCCGGGAGTAGAGAAAGCGGTCGTGGAGCCGGCTGGGGCGCCCCTGCCAGAACTCGAGGGCCGTCGGCGTGAGCCGGTAGCCTCCCCAATGGGACGGTAGGGGAACCTCCCCGTCGGCAAAGCGCTCCTCGACCGCGGCGAACGCCTCCTCGAGCTCTCGGCGATTCTTCAGAGGACGGCTTTGAGGCGAGGCCCAGGCCCCTAGCCGGCTCCCCCGAGGGCGGCTCTTGAAGTAGGCCTCGGCGGCTTCCTGGGAATCCCGTTGGACGATGCCCTCAATGCGTACCTGGCGCTCCAACTGGGGCCAGAAAAAGAGCAGCGCCGCTTTGGGGTTGGCCGCCAGCTCGCGACCCTTGCGGCTCTCGTAGTTGGTGTAGAAGACGAAGTCCTCGCCCTCCACCTCCTTGAGTAGCACGGTGCGCAGGGAGGGCTGGCCCTCGGTATCAGCAGTGGCCAGGGTCATGGCCGTGGGTTCCGGAACCTGGCGGTCCAAAGCCTGCTGAAACCAGAGCTTGAATTGCTCCACGGGATCGGGATGAAGATCCTTCGCGCGCAGATCGTCGCGGGTGTACTCGCTGCGCAAGTCATGGATCTCCAGATCTTGCGGGGCTTCGGGGCGGTGGGTCGGATCGGATGAGCTCATGATGGTCTATGGGTCTCGTAAGACTTCGGGGCGGAAAGTTGGGTGTGGGCTCTGTCTCTCACTGTATCTCTTCGGGGTGCATTCACTAACCCAAGCCTATCGTGGGTCGAGGGCGGACCGAAGCACCGGCGAAGCGCCGAGATCGTCGATCCGGCACCCAGTCTCTATTCATGGGAACTTACGCCTCATTAGCGTAAACAGGGCGTAATACCCCTTGACTTACGCCTCTTTTACGCCTAAAGTCTCTCTATCGACGACGGACACCGAACGAGCCATGAACCTTGCCACCGCCCATGCCCAGCTCTTCTCCGACGAAAGCGTGGAGACTACCGGAAGCCTGGAGACCGGCGACCTAAGGGGCTCGACCGACCGAGGTTCCGCCGCAAAGACGGTCGAAAGAAAGACTGTTCAGAAATCGAGTTGGCCTGAGGATTCTTCGGCCGGGGAGGATAACCGTCTCGTCCAAGCGCCTCCCCGGCCGGTCCTCAGGCCATTGTTAGATAGCTTACCGCAGCCTCTGCGGCGCCAGCTCAAAAGCGGTGCCGAGCTCGCCCAATCCCAACTCGCCCGGGCCCGCCGCCGGCCGCAACAGCGCTTGACCACGACGGTGGCGGCCCTCGACCGGGCCCTCGGCGGCGGTCTGCCCCGGGGGGGCACCGTGGAGCTGGTGGGCTGGCGTTCCAGTGGCCGCTTCTCCACCGTCCTCGCTGCCTTGGCGGCAGCCACCCGAGTCGGCGAGGCCGCTGCCTTGGTGGATTTGGGGGATCATCTCGATCCGCGCACGGCGGAGAGCGCCGGAGTGTCTCTGGAACGCCTTCTATGGCTGCGGCCCAAACACCTGCGGGACGCCCTCAAGAGCACCGAGATGCTCCTCGACAGCGGGTTTCCGCTGGTGGTGCTGGAGCTCGGCGATCCCCCCTTGGGGCGCCGCGGGGCGGAATCTTTTTGGCTCCGCCTGGTGCGTGCCGCCGAGGCCCGGGACGCCGCCCTACTGGTCTCCAGCCCCTATCGCATCAGCGGCACCGGTGCCGACGCGGTGATGGAGATGCGTCGACTGCGGCCGGCCTGGGGCAGCAGCGGCGGCCCCAGGCTACTCCAGGGGCTGGAAGCCCGACTGAGCCTGACCAAGCGGCGGGGGGTGCACGGAGGCGAGACCGAACGCCTGACCTTGCGCGCCCCCGAGGCCCCAATGCCCCCCGTCGCGCCGACCGCGCACCGTCCCTCCCAAGATGGAGCGCAAGCTTCGCCGCCGCGTCCCCGAACCGCCTCCTTCCCCGCCCTCGTCGCCACCGGCTGAGGCCCGTGGCGCCCCATGTCCGTGCGTGCATCCCGGCTGGCTTGCCTGCTGGTCCCCCTCTTCCCGCTGGCGGCGCGGCTGCGCAGCGAGCCGGAGCTGCAGCAGGAGGGGCTGGCGGTGCTCAGCGGCAGCGGTACCGCCGCCCGAGTGATGGCCGCCACCCGCGCCGCTCGCCGCGCCGGCGTTCGCCCCGGCCAAACCCTCGCCCAGGCCCGGGCGCTGATGCCCAAGCTCATCGCCCGGGGCCGCGACGCCGAGTGCGAGCGGGCCGCCCAGGAAGCGTTGTTAGAGGCGGCGGAGAGTTTCTCGCCGCGGGTGGAAGACGCCGGGCCGGGGGAGGTCTATCTCGACGCCGACGGTCTGCAGCGCCACTTCCCCGGTGATCATCCGGAGCGCGACCTGGGCTGCGCCCTGATCCGCGCCGCCGAGGCCCACGGACTGCCGGTGCGGGTGGGCGTCGCTTCCAGCAAGCTGGCGGCGCGGGTGGCCGCCGGTCAACCCGACTCCCCGACGGTGGTCGCCGCCGGCGACGAGTCGGAGTTCCTCGCCCCTCTGCCCTTGGGCCGCCTGTCGCCGGATCTGGAGGTGGCCCAAACCCTCTCCCGCTGGGGCATCCGCACCGTCGGCGAGCTCGCCGGTCTGCCCCGGGACGAGGTGGCGAGCCGCCTGGGATCCTCCGGTCAGGCTCTCCACGCCATCGCCCGGGGTCTCGATCCCCAGCCCCTGACCCCGCGCCAGCCGCCGCCGTCGTTCCGCGAAGGAATGCATCTGGAGTGGCCGCTGGTGGCCCTGGAGCCCTTCCTCTTCGTCGCCCGCGCCGCCCTCGACCGCCTCGCCGAACGCCTCGCCGGCCGCGGCCTGGCCTGCCGCAAGCTCGACCTTTCCCTCAACCTCGAGCCCGACGGATTCCACGAGCGCGGCATCGATCTGCCGGCTCCCACCCGCGAGGTCAAGACCCTCCTCACCCTGGTGCGTCTGGAGCTCGAAGCCCGGCCGCCGGGGGCGCCGGTGGCGGGCTTCCACTTCTCCGCCCACCCCGACCGCCCGCGGGAGGCTCAACTCTCCCTCTTCGGCCCCGAGGCCCTGTCCCCGGACCGCCTGGCCGCCACCCTCGCCCGTCTCTTCGCCCTCCTGGGTCCGGACCGGGTAGGCTCCCCCCGCCCCGCCGACAGCCATCGGCCGGAGGGCTTCACCCTGGTGGAATACTCCCCGCCACCACCGCCGGAGGTGCGCCGGGATCCCCCCCGGGGCCGCGGCCTGCTGACGGTGCGGGTGCTGCGCCCGCCGGTGGCGTTGGAGGTGATCACCGCCGAACCACCGTCATCCAACAACGGCACCCAAGCTGCCGGAGCCTCGCCCCTCCCCGACGCCGCCGGGCTGCGGCTGCTCTCGGTCAAAGCCCTGGACATCGAGGACAACGCCCGGCGCCCCAAAATCCAGGGCCGCGTCCGGGTCGCCTCGGGTCCCTGGGACCTGGAGGAGGATTGGTGGAGCGAGCAGTCGGTGGAGCGGGATTATTGGGACGTCGAGCTCTCCACCGGCGGCGTCTACCGCATCTATCGCGACCGCACCGGTGGCGATTGGTTTGCCGATGGGGTGTACGACTGAAGCACTCACTCCTCTGCCGGTACCTCATCCAAATCCGCTGCCACCTCGAAGCTTAGAGATAGAAGCCCCGCTCCTCTCCGGAGGATCCGGACGCCGTCATCCACTGCTTCGAGGTTCTACTTCAATGAATCTGCACCCGCTGCCGAACCTTCGAATTCACCGCGCTCTCGGGCTCGTTCTGCCCTCGCTGCTAACCCTCGCCGCGTTGCCGGCGGGGGCTACGACCCCGGCCGCCACCGCCGTTTCCTATCAGGCTCGGGCTTACTGTCTGGAAACCGGTGCCGAGCTCTACTCCGAGCATCATCGCGAACGCTGGCGAGGTGACCGGCTGGTCGGCGCATCGGTGGAGTACCGCAAGCCCGGCGGCGAGGTCTTCGCCACCAAGCATCTTTCCTATGAGGCCGGCGTGATCACGCCGAGCTTCGAGATGGAGGATCACCGCAGCGGTTATCGGGAGGGCGCCGAGGTCGACGGCGGCGAGGTCTTGCTCTTCGCCCAGAAGCCCGCCAAAACCGTCGCCGAGAAGGAGCGTGTAGAGCTTCCGGCCACCGCCGTCATCGACGCCGGCTTCGCGTATTTCGTCACCCGCCACTGGGATCGGCTGGCGGCGGGAGAGACGGTGCCGCTGGATTTCGCCGTGCCGGCCCGCCAGCGCTTCGTCGCTTTCCGGGCGCTCAAGACCGACGGCGGCGCCTATCAGGACCGCCCGGCGCTACGGGTGCGGATGGAGCCCGGCAACCCCGTCTTCCGCCTGTTGGTGGACCCCATCGATTTGATCTTCGACCGTGAAACCCGTCGGCTGCTGGTCTTCGAGGGGCTGTCGAATATCGAGGACGACGACGGCGACAGCCTGGACGTGCGCATCGTATTCGACTATTCCCGCGCAGCTCCCCCCGATCTCGCCACCGCCCTCGGCCGCTGACTACGCCCCGCCCAAGCTCCTTCTCTCTCCTGACGCCGCGGTTCTCCTCTCCTCCGGAACCGCGGCCTTTTTTATCCCTTCGACAACATCAGCGCCGAGCCGGTGACGATGCGGGCCTCGGGGCCGGTGAGGTAAGCGACGACGGCGGCGATCTCTTGGGGGGTGAGCCAGGTGGCGGTGTCGGCGTCGGGCATGGCGTCGCGGTTGGCGGGGGTGTCGATGACGGAGGGGGCGATGGCATTGACGGTGATGCCGTCGCCGCCAAGCTCCGCCGCCAGGCTTTGGGTGAAGTTGAGCACCGCCGCCTTGGAAGCGGAGTACGCGCTCATATTGGCGGCACCGCGCTCCACCGCCGGGTGGGCGGTGACGTTGACCACCGCGCCGCCGGCCCCAGCCTCGGCGGAAGCTCGCAGCAGCTTCAGGGCGCCGCGGCAGCACAGGAAGCAGGAGGTGGCGTTCATCCCCTGCATCTTCTCCCAGCTCTTGGCATCCGTATCTTCCAGCGACGCGTAGACGAAGCCGCCGGCAATGTTGGCCAGGGCGTCGAGGCGGCCAGCGCTCTTCTCCACCGCCGCGAAGAGCTCCGCCACCGAATCCTCATCCGTCAGGTCGGCACGGTGCAGCTTCACCGCGTCCGCGCCCTCGAATTGCTCGCGGAAACGCTCGACTTCACGCTCGACGATCCAGGTAACGTGGACCTCGTAGCCGTCGTCGAGAAAGCGCCGGACCACCGCCTGGCCCAGGGCGCCGGTGCCGCCGGTGACCAGGGCGACCGGATTGGCAGAGGTTCGAGAGCTGGAAGAGGAATCGCTGGCCATGGGAGATCTCCTGAAGAATTCTGGTGCAAGGGCGTCGAGACGGAGCTCGTCGAGACGGAACTCGTCGAGACAGGGCAAGCTTCTCACGATCTCTCTTGTATTGGTCAGTGGCCCAGCGAGAAGACGCGAAGACTCCGAGGCACCCACCGCAGGCAGGATCCGGAGCGGAGAAACGCGCGGAACTGTTTGAGCGGCAGCGAGTTTTCCGCGCGCCGCTCCGGATCCCCCGCCTGCGGTGGCCAGCAGTGCCGAGGCCTGAGCGCCTTCTCGCTGGGCCGCTGACCCCAGGCCCGAGAGAATTGATTTACGCCCTATTTACGCCTAGACTAGTAGACGTGAGCCGGCGAGATCCTCCACCCCATGATCCTCCCTCTTCGGAGCCTCCTTTGGAACCTTCTTCGGAGCCCCAGCAGAGCACCTCGGGGGCTCCCACCGGAGCACCTTCCCGGGATTTCGGATACTCCCTCAAGCATCTGCGTACCTCCCCCGGAGCCCGCAAGGAAGCCTTGCGCAAACGGCGGTATCGGCGCGGGCGGGGTGGTCACCGCGGGACCGATCAGTACGTGGAGCTACGGGCGGCGTCGGCTTTTTCTTTCTTGGATGGAGCCTCCCAGCCGGAGGATCTGGTGGCCCGGGCGGCGGAGCTGGAGCTGCCGGCGGCGGCGCTGGTGGACGTCAACGGGGTTTACGGCGCGCCGCGCTTCTACAAGGCGGCGCGGGAGGCGGGGATCAAGCCGCTGGTGGGGGCGGAGGTGGTGCTGGCGCCGGAGCCCTCCCCCACCGCCCGGGCGCTGGCGGCGAATCGGCGTCGCGGCCCGGCCGGGCTCCTGCCGGAGCAGCGGGAGGGCGAGGGGCGGCCACCGGCGGCCCGCCACGCCGACTCCCACGACCGGCTGACCCTGCTGGTGGGTAGCGCCGAGGGCTACCGCAATCTCTGCCGGCTGCTCACCGCCGCCGCCCGCGGCCGGCCGAAGGGCGAAGCGCAGGTGGATTGGGAGACCGTCTGCGCCCACGCCGCCGGCCTGCACTGCCTCACCGGCGGCGCCGAGGGCCCCCTCGCCCGCACCCTGATGCAGCACGGCCCGGAGGCTGCCGGACGACTGCTGGAGCGGCTCCGGGGCACCTTCGGAGAACGCCTCCACGTAGAGCTCCAGCGCCACCAGCGGCGCGAGGAGGAACATCGCAACCAGGCGCTGGTGGAGCTCGCCCGGCGCTGCCGGCTGCCGCTGCTGGCCACCAACGCGGTGGCCTACGCCCGCCCGGAGGACAAGGCCCTCCACGACGTCCTCACCGCCCTGCGCCACCGCACCCATCTGGACGCCGCCGGACGACTGCTGACGGCCCACCGCCAGCGCCATCTGAAAAACGCCGCCGAGATGGGACGCCTGTTCGCCGATTTGCCCCAGGCCCTGGGGCATGGCGTGGAGCTGGCCCGGGAGCTGGACTTCACCCTCGCCGACCTGGGCTACCGCTTCCCCGACTATCCCCTGCCACCGGGGGAGACGCCGGCCTCCTACCTGCGCCACGTCGCCTGGAACGGTGCCCGGGCGCGCTTCCGGCCCCTCACCGCCCGCGCTCAAGCGCAGATCGAGAAGGAGCTGGCGATGATCGAGAAGCTCGAGCTGGCGGGCTATTTCCTCATCGTCTGGGACATCGTGCGCTTCTGCCTGCGCCAGGGCATTCTGGTCCAGGGCCGCGGCTCCGCCGCCAATAGCGCGGTGTGCTACGCCCTCTCCATCACCGCCGTGGATCCGGTGAAGATGGAGCTGCTCTTCGAGCGCTTTCTCTCCGAAGAGCGCGGTGAGTGGCCGGACATCGACCTCGACCTGCCCTCCGGCGAGCAGCGGGAGAAGGTCATCCGCTACGTCTACGAGCGCTACGGTCCCCACGGCGCCGCCATGACCGCCAACGTCATCACCTATCGGGACCGCTCCGCGGCGCGGGAGGTGGCCAAGGCCCTGGGTTATTCGTCGGCGCAAGTGGATCGGCTGTCGAAGCAGCTGGGCCGCTTCAGCTACGACCGCAGCCGCGGCGACGAGAAGGACCTGGAACGGGAGATCACCGCCGCCGGTTTCGATCCGGCAGAGCCGCGCATCCGCCTCTTCGCCCAGCTCTGGCAGCGGATCCAGAATCTGCCCCGGCACCTGGGCCAGCACTCCGGCGGCATGATCATCGCCGCCGGCCGGCTGGACGAGGTGGTGCCCCTGGAGCCGGCGGCCATGGACGGCCGCACGGTGGTGCAATGGGACAAGGACGATTGCGCCGATCTGGGCATCATCAAGGTCGACCTGCTGGGCCTCGGCATGCTCAACGCCCTGGAGGAGACGGTGCCCCTGGTGCGCCACCGGGAGAAGGTCAATCTGGACCTGGCGCACCTGCCGCCGGACGACCCCAAGACCTTCGAGATGCTGCGTCAGGCGGATACGGTGGGCGTCTTCCAGGTGGAGAGCCGGGCACAGATGGCGTCGCTGCCGCGCAACAATCCCCAGCGTTTCTACGACCTGGTGGTGCAGGTGGCCATCATCCGCCCCGGCCCCATCGTCGGCGGTATGGTCCATCCTTTCTTCGAGCGCCGCCAGGGGCGCCAGCCGGTGGATTATCTCCACCCCAGCCTGAAGCCTATCCTCGAGCGCACCCTGGGAGTGCCCCTCTTCCAGGAGCAGCTGCTGCGCATCGCCATGGTGGCGGCGGGGTTTTCCGGCGGCGAGGCGGAGGAGCTGCGCCGGGCCATGGGCTTCAAGCGCTCGGCGGAGCGCATGGAGGCCATCGAGAAGCGGCTGCGGGCGGGCATGGAGGAGCGCGGCATCCGCGGCGCCACCCAGGATCAGATCGTCCAGAGCATCACCTCCTTCGCCCTCTATGGCTTCCCCGAATCCCACGCCGCCAGCTTCGCCCTCATCGCCTACGCCAGCGCCTATCTCAAGGCCCACCACCCCACCGCCTTCCTCATCGGCCTGCTCAACGCCTGGCCCATGGGCTTCTACCATCCGGCGACGTTGATTCAGGACGCCCGGCGACACGGTGTCGAGGTGCTGCCCATCGACGTCCAGCGCTCCGGCTGGCGCTGCCGCTGGGAGGACCGGCCGAAGCGGCGCCGCTATCCCGGCGCCCCCGCCGGCGCCGTGCGTCTGGGTCTGCGCTACGTCCGCGGGCTGCGGCGGGAGTCCGGCGAGGCCATCGCCCAGGCGCAGCCCTTCGCCAGCCTGGAGCAGCTGGCCCACCGCTGCGGGCTGCGGCGCAAGGAGCTCGATCTGCTCGCCCAAGTCGGCGCCCTGCGGGGCTTCGGCCACAGCCGCCGGGAGGCCCTATGGCAGGTGGCCCGGGTGTCCAAGGACGCCGGCGAGCTCTACCGCCACGAGCCCGACACGGCGCCCTCGCCGTTGCCGGAGATGTCCAACGTCGACCGCATGATCGCTGACTACGAAGGCACCGGTCTGACCACCGGCGCCCATCCCCTGACCCACCTGCGTCCCCGGCTGGCGGACCTGGGAGTGGTGCCGGCGGCGGTGTTGCCGCGGATGCAGCCCGGCACCCGGGTCAAGGTGGCGGGGTCGGTGATCGTGCGCCAGCGCCCCGGCACCGCCTCGGGCATCCTCTTCATCACCGTGGAAGACGAGACCGGCATGGCCCAGGCCATCGTGCGCCCAGACCTGCTGCAGCGCCAGCGCCAGATCATCGTCGGCTCCCCGGGGTTGATCGTCGAGGGTGAGCTGCAGAGCCGGGACGGCAGCTGGAGCATCCTCGGCCAGGAGTTCGCGCCGCTACGGGAGGTGCTGGAGACCCCCAGCCATGACTTCCGCTGAGGACGGGGTAGGCGGGATCGGGCCTTCGGGATAGCGTGTTACTCTTCGTTTTTGTTAGTAAGATGTTAGAAAAGAGCCCACCTATCGAACTAATCGAGACGGAGAAGAGCGACTCGAATGAGCCAGCCCTCACCCCCTCGATCCCCCTCTCCCAGCCCCCCACCCGACCTCCCGGTAGAGGGGGAGGCTCGTTGCTCACCGAGGTGCTGTCGACCTGCCCGGGCTCCTCAACCACGATCTCTCGAGGTGATCCTTCATGACCACCGAATCCAACGGCGCACCGCCGGCCCGCTATTTTCATCTCGACCAGCTGCCGTCCCTCCCGGACGATCCCTATCGCGAGTTCCTGCGGGTCCCCAGCCTCAATTGCGGCGTTTACCGGCTGGCCGCCGGTCAACCGGATCTGCAAAGTCCCCACGATGAAGACGAGGTCTACTACGTGGTGGCCGGCCGGGGGCGGTTCAAGGCCGGAGAGGAAGACCAGGCGGTGAGCCCCGGCAGCGTCCTCTTCGTGCGCGCCGGCATCGAGCACCGCTTCCATTCCATCACCGAGGACCTGGAGATCTTGGTCTTCTTCTCCAGCGCTCCATCCCGCTGAGCTCTACGCTCCCCCTGTACCCGTTGCTTCCACCGAGCCCGCGCTGCCGCCGGCACAGAACCGGGCCGGCGGGGACCTGAGCCACCCGGCCGCCATGCCCAGCTTCCCCAAGATCCGCACCCTCGGCTGGCTGCTGCTGGCGGCGGCGTGGATCCTGGTGGTCGGCCTGCTCACCGCTCGCCTCGCCGGCCTGTTGACGCTGGAAGGGCGGCGCCTGGGCCGGACGCCGGAAGCCTTGGGGGCCGGGAGCCTGGTGCTCACCAGCACCTACTTTTGGTTGCACAACGGCCTCGAGCTGTTGCCCTCTTTGGCGATCCTACTGATCGCCGCCCGGGTCGCCCCGGAACCGGCCACGAGCCGCCGGACGCTACGGTGGCCTATGTGGAGGTGGGCACCGTAGCCTACTTCAGCCAGCGCCACGTCTTGGACCTCCTCGGGCTGGTCACCCCCGGCGTGCTCACCGCGGTGGCCCGCAGAGATCTGGAGCATGCCTTCCTCACCTCTCCCACCGACTATGTGCTGGACAGTGGGCGCGTCCACGGACTGATGGCCCAGGTGGTGGGCCGGCAGTGGTTCTCCTCCGCCTACCAAGAGGTAGCCCGAATCCCCATCCCTGGCGGCGCGGATGCGGTGACCATCTTCCGTCGGCGTGCCGGCAGCTCCCTTCCTGAGCCCGGAGAAGATTCACTGCAGCGAAAGTAAGGGCTTACGGACCTGCCGAGCTGGTAGCATCACTGGGCGGGTCCGGACCTACCAGTCGAGATCCCGAGACAGCCCGGTTGACATCCTGAGACAGCACTAATAGATTCATCGCCATAATTAAATCCCTAGACCAACATCCCCGCCAGGAGGACCCCCGAGAGTGTGGAAAAAGAACGAGCCGCAGAAGCCTGAAGCCCCATCCGCCGCCGCCCCGCCCCGTGCCCAATCCCCCCGGTCCAACCCGGCGGAGCGTCGCCCTGCCCCCTCCGGCAGCGGGCAACAGGCCTTCATCGGCCCGTCGGTGACCATCGAGGGCAAGATTTCCGGTGATGAGGACCTGGTGATCCAAGGAACGGTGGACGGCGACATCGCCTTCCGTAAGAACAAGGTCACCATCGGCTCCAACGGCCGCGCCCACGCCGATGTCCACGGCCGCAGCATCCACGTCGAAGGCACGGTGGTGGGCAATCTCTACGGCACCGAGGAGGTGATCCTCCACGACTCCGGCAATGTCGAGGGAAATATCACCGCCCCCCGGGTCAGCCTACAGAACGGAGCGCAGTTCAAGGGCTCCATCGACATGGAACCGAAGCGCAACGCCGGCGGCGGCTCCGGAAGCAGCTCGGGAGGCTCGGGGGGCTCCTCCGGAGGCTCCAGCTCGAAGGACAGCTCCGGCAGCTCCGGCTCGAAGGGTGGATCCAGCGGCTCCGGTGGCTCTTCCTCTTCGGCGGGCCGTAGCGGTCAGCGGTCCTGAGCCCGCGCCCCACCATGCCCCGCGCCATGGCTCGTCCTTTCCGGTCCAACCGCTCTTCCGGCACCAACGGCGGCGACGACGTCGTCCGCCACAGCCTGGCCCTGCCCTTCATCTTCGAGCAGCTCCGGCAGCGACCGGGCCAGGGGGTTCTGGACCTGGGGCCCGCCGCCGGATCCAATCTGGAGACCTTGGCGGCCCTCGGCTGCCGGCTGCACGTGACGGATCTCTACCGTGGCCTGGCGGAGGCCAACGCCGCCCACGGCGACAACGATGGTTCCTTTGGCCAAGTGTGCGACGAGTTGCTGCCCCCCGCTGGCGGAGAGCCGTATGAGGTGATCCTGGCCTGGGATGTCCTGGACTATCTGGGCCGCCCCGAGCTGACAGCCCTGATGCAGCGGCTGATCCCCCTCTGTCACTCGGGAACCCAGCTCTTTTGCATGGTCTCCATTCGGCGTCAGATCCCCGCCCGCCCCCTGGCCTACCGCATCCTGGCGCCGGATCGGCTGGCCGCCATCGGCAACCAAGAGGCCACTCGCCCCGGCCCCCGCTACCACCAACCGGACCTACTACGGGCGATGCCGGGGTTCGAGGTGCGCAAGAGCTTCCTACTGCGCCACGGCATGCAGGAGTATTTGCTCACCTATCGCCCGGAGGATGCTCACGAAGAGGATTGACCTCTCGGAGTTTCCTCCCCCGCCCTACGACTCACCAGCCCAATGACAGGTGACGGTGGTGGTGCGGCGGCGTCCCAGCTCCATGAGCTGCCGGAAGCCTTCCACATTGCCCCGGCGAACCATGTCCAAGAGCGTGTCCAGGGCCGACTGGAGCTTCTCCACGGCGCGCACCGAATGAGGGTTCAGGGCTTGGATTTCGTAGTACACGTCGGGGCTCTCCAAGACCACCCGGCCGGCCAGGTCCTCCAGCGCCTGGAAGGTGGTGCTGCGCACCGGGTGATCGGCCGCGGGCAGCGCTACGGCGAAGGCGATGGCAGCGGCGTGGGCCAGGCTCAGCAAATCCGCCATCAGCCGGTCGTGCTGCTCCACCGGCACCCGCACCAAGCGGGCCGTGGTGGGGCGGAAGAGGCTCTCTATCACCTCCTCCGCATCCCCATCGCCGGTCTCACAGAGCAGGACGTCGGCATCCCGCAGCAGCGCCTTGTCCGGGCCGAACATGGGATGAAAGGAGGCCACTCGGCCGCCGGCCTCCTGCAACCGGCGCAGTGCCGGCAGCAGCGGGGTCTTGATGCTCGCCAGGTCGGCGATGACGCCGGAAGGCGGCGCCGAGCACCAGGCCTCGTAGATCTCCGCAGCGGGGCGCGGCGGAGCGGCGCAGATCACCAGCTGGGCCGTCGGCAGCCAGGTCTCCGCCCGCTGGCGCTCCGCCGGCAGCGCCGGGTCGAGGATCGCCACGTCGAACCCTTGAGCTTCAAGAAAACGGCACATCCAGCGGCCCATGCGGCCGCTGCCGCCCACCACCACCGCGCGATCTCCGGCGCCGGTGGCGGCCTGGCGCAGACTGTCTTCTTCCTGAGCGGTCACCGAGGCCCGCACCAGCCGCGCCACCAGATCCTCCGCCACTTCCGCTCCCAAGCCCACCGCCGCCCCCAAACGTCGGGCTGCTTCCAGCACCACCCGTTCGTAGGTGAAGTCGATGCCCACACCTCCCGCCGCCCGCCTCAGCTCACCTTCTCGGCGCGCCAGCTCCAGGCGGCGGGCGGCGAGGGTCAGGAGCTCCCGATCCGCTGCCTCGATCTCGCCGCGCACCGACGCCAGCTCCGCCGCTTCTTTCGCATCCATGGTTCGACTCACAGCGTCTCCTCTCAGCTGGCCCGAGATGGCCTTGCTCGTTCGCCTCGCCGGCAAACGAGGGCTCGCTTATCCAAGTGCCCTCCGGAGGCTCGCAGGGGACAACATCCCCAGAGCCCAGATCGGCATGATATTTGCTTCCTTGTATAGAGCTACCTAGCCGCAACGCTGTCCCGCGCATAGGAAGATGGAACAACTTCCCACCGGGATGGCCTGAATGATCTTGGAGGATTCTCAACATGAAGTTCTGGACTCTCTTGCTCGGTGCCGTTCTCGTCTTGAGCACCGCCCCATCCGCGGGCGCTGCCACGGTATTGAGCGCCGATTCTCAAGACTTGGAGACCCTGGCCCGAGCCATCCCCACCGGGGAGACCCTCGAGCTACAGAACGTCCCGGAGCTCGGCAGCTCCGACCGTCTGATTCTGACTCGCTTCGAAGCCTTCGCCCCGGACGCGGTGTTGGTTTCCCGCGATGGCCAGGGGACCGAAAATTTCCACCCGGTGCCAAAAAATGCCTATTTTCAAGGCCGGGTAGACGGTGATCCGGGATCTCGGGTAGTGCTCTCGGTGCTCGAGAGCGGCGGCATGCGCGGCTTGGTGGAGAGCCAGGGACGCTGGTGGATCCTCGCCGGCGGTGAGCGCGCCGGTGGCCCGGTGAGCGGCCTGGCGGTGCGGGAGATCGACACCGCCACCGAGATGGCGGCCCAGGCGGCGGACTTCGCCTGCGCCACCGATGAGCTTCTGCCGCCCCCCGGCGCCGAATTGGCACCGACGGAGGGGACCGCACCGGCGCCTCCCGCCGCTACCGAAGGAACACCCCCGACCTTCACCGCCCGCGCCGCCTTCGAGACCGATTGGGAGTATCTCCAGCTCTTCGGCGGCGACATCAGCGACGCCATCGACTATGCCGGTGACCTGGTGGCCTACGCCTCGGTGGTCTACAGCGACGAGGTGGACACTTCCATGCTGCTCCAGCACCTCTCCCTCTGGACCTCGCCGTCGGATCCCTGGGGTCAGACCTCCACGACCTGCAACCTCTTCGACTTCGGCCGCTATTGGAACGACAACCGCAGCGAGGTCGACCGCACCTTCGCCCACTTCCTCAGCGGCCGCAACCTGGGCGGCGGCATCGCCTGGGTCGGCGTCCTGTGCAGCGGCGCCTTCAACTACAACCACGGCGGCGCTTGCCCCAGCCTCTCCCCCAATAGCGACAACTACGGCGGCGACTATGGCTTCAGCGCCGGTCTCGGCGGCAATTTCAATCTCGCCATTCCGACCTCGGTGTGGGACATCGTGGTCACCACCCACGAGATCGGCCACAACTTCAACTCGCCCCACAGCCACTGCTACGAGGGCGTCGGCGGCAGCCCCAGCGCGGTGGATCAATGCTACTCCGGCCAATGCGGCCAGAGCGGCTGCTACTGCGGCGGCACGTCGCTGCCCGGCAGCGGTCCAGGCACCGGCACCATCATGAGTTATTGCCACCTGCTGGGCGGCGGATTGGGCAATATCAGCCTGACCCTGGGCGATGGTCATCCCTTCGGCACCGCCCCGGAACGCATTCCCGACCGCATGAACTCCCACGTGGTCTCTCGCGCCGGATCCTTCCCCGGCTGCCTGACCTATCGAGACGACCTGATCTTCGAGGATTCCTTCGAGTCCGGTACCAGCAATTGGAGCGAAAACGACCCCGGCGGCAATCTCACCACCAGCGGCGCCGCCGGCATCGCGCCGGGCTCGGCCAACGGCATGGCGGTGAGCGCCGCCAGCGACGATCAGACCAACGCCTGGGTGGTGGACGAGACCCCCAGCGACGAGCCGCGCTACCGCGTACGCTTCTGGTACGACCCCAACTCCATCACCATGGTGGACAACAAGCGGCACAAGATCGGCTTCCTCTTCGGCACCGATCCCAGCCAACGGCGACTTCTCACCTTCGTGGTGCGCAAGGTGCCGGGGGGTGAGTACTCGATCCTGGTCAAGGCCCACAACGACGACGACAGCTGGTCCAAGACCGCCTGGACGGACCTCAGCGACGCGCCCCACATGATCGAAGTGGAATGGCGCAAGGCCACCGCGACGGGCACCAACGACGGAACCCTTCGCTTCTGGCTCGACGGCAGCCTGGTGGAGACCGTCAGCGGCATCGACAACGATGGCTGGCTCGGCGAGTTCTTCCGTCTGGGCAATGTCGGCGGCCTGGACGTGGGCACCGACGGAACCCAATACTTCGACGGCTTCGTTTCCAACCGCATGTCCTACATCGGCAACTGACGAAGCTCGGCTCTAGGCCCCCATCCAAAGCCCCGGCGGGTGACGATCCTGTCGCCCGCCGGGGCTTTGCTGTATCCTCCCCTTCGATGCTCTCCCGCTGGCTGCGCGCTCCCCTCACCCACTTCCTGCTCATCGGCCTCGCCCTCTTCCTGTTCCAGGAGCTGAGGAGCGAGGAAATACCGCCGCTGGTCATCTCCCGGGAGCGCCTGGGCCAGCTCGCCGCCGAATGGTCCTCCCACAGCGGTGCCGCCCCCAACGCCGAGGAGGCAGAGCAACTCGTCGAGCAGGCGATTGAGGACGAGCTGCTGATGGAGGTGGCGTTGGACCACGGGCTGCATCGGGAGGATCCCCAGGTGCGCCGCCGGCTGGTGCGACTGGGGCGCTTTGTGAGCGGTGCTCCGGAGGCCGCCGACGCCGACGAAAACGAGCTCTTCGAGCAGGCCCTGGAGCTGGGGCTGCACCGCCGGGACGCCCTCGCCCGCCAGCGCCTCACCGACGGCGCTCGGTTTCTGCTCACCGAGGAGGATCCCCAGCCCCGCCCCAGTGACGAGGAGCTTCGGGAGTATTTGCAGCAGGAGCGGGAAACCTTCGAGCTGCCGCCCCGGGCGCGAGTGACCCAGCTCCTCTTCCCCGCCGAGAACCGTCGCCAGGCCGCCGAGGTCTTGGGCCGCCTCCAGAGTGACGGCATCGGCCCGCACGCCGCCGAGCTCTCGGAAGAAGGCCCCTGGGCCCCACCGCCACCGCCCCGCCGCCCCGGCCCCCTGTCCCGGGAGGATCTCCAACGCCGCTTCGGCGACGCCTTCGCCGAGCTCGCCTTCAGCGCCGAAACCGGGAGCTGGGCGGGACCGGTAAGCTCCCCCTGGGGCGAGCACCTGCTGTGGGTCGAGGAGCGCCTGCCGGCCTCCCTGCCGGAGGTGGATGGAAACCGGGAGGTGCTCACCGAGAGCTGGATCCTGCACCGCCGGCGCACCCGCCTGGCCGACGCCCTGGAGGAATTGAGGACTCAGCGCGAGATCGTGGTGCAGCGGCCCCCGGGCTTCGGTACGGGGGGTCCGGGGGCGGCGAGCAGCGACGGCGAGGAGGGCCCGTCTTGAGATCTCTCCACGCCTGCCGCGCCCCCTTCCTGGTGACCCTCATCGTCGCTCTCACCCTTGGACTGTTCCTCCCCGTCACCGCCGGAGCCCATCCGGTGGCGCCGGCGCTGCTCAAGCTCACCGAAAGCGCCGACGGCCGGGTGGCGGTGGATTGGAAGCAGCCACCGCGCCGCGGCGGCCGCCTGCTCCAGCCGCAGCTGTCGGACCGCTGCGTCGTGGTGCAGGAGCCGGAAAAGCGGCGCCTCGACGGCGAGCTGGTGGAGAGCTGGACGCTGGACTGCGGCGCCGAGGGGCTGGCCGGCGCCGAGGTGACGGTGGACGGTCTCGATATCCGCCGGGGCGAGGTGATGGTCTTCGCAACCCTCGCCGCTGGTGGTGCCGCCCGCGCCATCCTGCGGGCGGATCAGCCGAGCTGGACGGTGCCTCGGGAGCAGGGACCGCTGGCGGTCTTCGGCGACTATTTGGTCCTCGGCGTGGAGCACATCCTCCTGGGCCTCGACCACCTTCTCTTCGTCCTCGCCCTGGTGCTGCTGGTACCCCAGCTACGGCGCCTGGTGTGGACCGTCACCGGTTTCACCGCCGGCCACAGCGTCACCCTGGCGCTGGCGGCCCTGGGGCTGGTGCACGTGCCCTCGGCGCCGGTGGAGATCCTCATCGCCGCCAGCATCCTGTTGCTGGCGGTGGAGCTGACCCGCGATGAGAACGATCTGGTGCACCGCCGCCCGTGGCTCGTAGCCGGCGGCTTCGGGCTACTCCACGGCCTCGGCTTCGCCGGCGCACTGGCGGAGGTAGGGCTGCCGGAGGGCGAGATCCCGCTGGCGCTGCTGGCCTTCAACCTCGGCATCGAAGCCGGCCAGCTCCTCTTCGTCGCCGCCGTCCTAGCCATCGGCTGGGCGCTGCGGCCTTGGATCCCCAGAATGCCCCGCTGGCTGCGCTGGAGTCCCGCCTACGCCATCGGCGGCCTGTCGGTGTTCTGGATCCTGGAGCGCAGCGCCGGGCTGTTCTAACCGCCCCGGGTGCTATTCTCCAATGTAGTGCCCGCTTCCGCCAGCCGCTGCGCTTCACCAGCTCCCGCCGGGTCTCCTACGCCCAGCGTCCTCCGGGGGCTCGGCGCCATCCTCCTTTTTGCTCTTCTGACTCCTCTCACCGCAAGCAGCGACGAGCCCCCCTCCGGCATCCTGCCTTTGATTCCCGACCGGCCCACCGCGCACCGGCTGGCCGCCGGGGAAAGCAAAACCTTCGGCGCCGAGCTCACCGCGGGCCGGCATTGGTGGCTGCGCGTCGAGCAGATTGGCATCGACGTGGTGCTGGAGGTGAAGGACCCTGCGGGGAAGCCCGTGCTGCGCATCGACAACCCGATTCACCGCGAGGGGATCGAGAGCCTGCTGCTGACGCCTGCCATCACCGGCGCGTACCGGATTGAAATTCACCCTCGCGAGGTAGGCGCTCCTCCCGGACGATTCACCCTGCGGCTCGAAGAGCTCTCCTCCGAGGGCCCTCTCCGCTTGCGCGGGGAATCCGCGGTAACCGAAGCAGGCCGGCTGTGGGCGGAGGGGGGCAAGGACGGAACCGAGGCCATCGCCGCCCGACTGCACGAGGCCATCGACGCCTTCCGCAGAGCCGGAGAGAGCCATCGCGAAGCCATGACGCTGCTTACCCTGGGCGGGCTGTTCGAGGAGCTCGACGACTACCCTCAGGCTCTGCAGTACTACAAACGAGCCCTGGACCTGTTTCGGGCGCTGGACGAAACCTCCGGCGTCGCTGCCACCCTTGATCGCCTGGGCCTGGTTCACGGCTGGATCGGCGACAACGGCCGGGCTCGGGAAGCGCTGGAGGAAGCTCTCGCTCTGCGCCGGCGCCTCGGACGCGGGGAGGCGATCACTAGGAACAACCTCTGCCTGGTACTGCAGAGGAGCGGGCGCTTCGAGGCCGCTGGCCGCTGCTATGAGGAGGCCCTGGGCCTCGCCCGGACCGGCGACGATCCGGCGCTGGTGGCGAATCTGCTCAACAACCTGGGAGGCATCGAGCAGAACCTGGGGGAGCCCACTCAAGCCATCGCCTACTACCGCCAGGCCGTCGCTCTGCACCGCGCCAACGGCGACACCCTGGGGGAGGCCGTCACCCTCAACAACCTGGGCTTCTACCACCACGGACTGGGCGACGTGGAAGAAGCCCTGCTGCACTACGCCCCGGCCTTGGAGCTCTTCGAAGAGCGCGGCGAGCTCTACTGGCAGGCCCGCACCCTCAACAACATCGGCTTCGGCTACCTGGCGCTGGGAGAACACGAGCGAGCCCGCTCTTATCTGCTGCGAGCCCTGCCGCTACGGCGAACGGTGGGGGATCTAGCGGGAGAAGCGGTGACGCTGCGCAATCTGGGCCGCGCCGCCGCCGGCCTCGGCCAACCGGTCCAGGCGGTGGCGTTTCTACGCCGAGCCCTCGCCCTCAGCGAGGAGCTGGGGGACGAGCGAGGAGCGGCCACCGCCCGCCAGCTGATGGGAGAGGTCGAGCTCTCCCTGGGGCGGACCGAAAGCGCCCTCCACCACCTCGAGCTCGCTCTGGCGACGCAGCGCCAGATGGGCGCCCGGCTGGGGCAAGCCGAAGTCTTGACCCTGTTGAGCGACGCTCACCGCAAGCTCGGGGATCGGTCCCGAGCGTTGACGGCCGGCGAGCAGGCCCTGGAGCTGCACCGCCGGATACGCCACCCGCTGGGAGAGATTGCGGCCCTCACCGCCCTGGCCCGGGCGGAACGGGACGGGCGACGGCTGGAGGCGGCGGCGGGGCATCTCGAGACCGCGGTGGGAACCCTCGAAGGGCTCCGGGGAAATCTCGGCGATCCCAACCAAAGGGCCTCCTTCCTCGCCTCCCAACGGCTGGTGTACCGGCTCTACGTCGACACCTTGATGGCGCTGCACCGGCGCTCGCCGGCGGCGGGTCATGACCTCCAAGCTCTCGAACTCAGCGAACGCTCGCGCTCCTGGTCGCTGCTGGCCCTGCTGGAAGCGGCGGGGGCGGGGCCCGCGCAAGCGGCAGAGCCGGAGCTTGGGGAGCGCTTGCGCGACGCCCGGCAGCGCTTCGCCGCCAAAACCCGCCAGCAGCTGCGGGTGCTCGGGCGGGAGCACAGCCAGGCCGAAGCCCGGGCCGCCGAGGAAGAGCTCTACACGGCCCTCACCGAGCTCGACACCGTACGCGCCGAGCTGCGCCGCGCCGACCCACGCTTCGATTCGTTGAACCGCGCCGAGCCGTTGAAAGTCAGCGAGATCCAAGAGCTTCTGGACGAGGGGACGGTGCTGCTGGAGATTCTCCTCGGCGAGGAGCGCAGCTTCCTGTGGTGGGTGACTCCCACCGCCGTCGCCGTCCACGAGCTTCCCCCGCAGCAGACCCTCGAAGAGCTGGCGAGGAAGGCCTACCGCTTGCTCGCCGATCCCCACCGCAGCCCGGCGGCGCTCCGGGAAGCCCTCGATGCCCTCGGCAAGAGCTTGCTCGGGCCGGTGGCGCAACGGCTGCGGGATCAACGGTTGGTGATCGTCGCCGACGGAGCCTTGCACCTCCTCCCCTTCGCCGCTCTGACCCTGCCGTCCGCTCCCGGCGCGGTGGGTCCACCCCAGCCACCCCAGCCGGTGATCAGCCGCCACGAGGTGGTGAACCTGCCCTCCGCCTCCGTGCTGGCGGCCCAGCGCCGGGAGCTCGCCGGGGCCGGCAAGGGTGCCCGCGGCGCCCCCAGAGTGGCGATCTTCGCAGACCCGGTCTTCGAGGGGGACGATCCCCGTCTCAGCTCAGAGGGGAAAGAGACCTCCGAGCCCAGCCCGGGAGCCCTGGCCGAGGGGCGAGGGCGGGAGGAGGTAGGACTGCGAAGCGGCGGCCGCCTGAAAATCGAGAATCTCGAGCGTCTGCCCCACAGCCGGCGGGAGGCGCAGGCCATCGCCGCTCAGCTGCCGCCGGAGGCAGTGCATCTCGCCCTCGACACCGACGCGCGGCGGGAGCAGCTGCTGGGCGACCAGCTCGCCGGCTACGACATCCTGCACTTCGCCACCCACGGCTTTGTCCATCCCGAGGCCCCGGAGCTCTCCGGCCTGGTGCTCTCCCAGGTCGATGCCGGCGGCGGCGAGATCGACGGATTCCTCGGCCTCTACGACGTGGCCAATCTCCGGCTCTCGGCGCGGCTGGTGGTGCTCTCGGGCTGCGGCACGGCCCTCGGCAAGGAAGTCAGCGGCGAAGGATTGGTGGGGCTCCCCCGCGGCTTTCTCTATGCCGGCGTCCCGCGCATCGTCGCCAGTCTCTGGCAGGTTCGAGATCGAGCCACGGCGGAGCTGATGACGCATTTCTATCGTTCTCTGCTGGTGGAAGGCGCCTCCCCCGCCGCCGCCCTGCGCAGCGCTCAGCTGGCCCTGCGCGAGGAGCGGCGCTGGCGGGATCCGTTCTTCTGGGCCGCGTTCACCCTGCAGGGGGATTGGCGCTAGAGGAGCCCGGCATGGTCCGGCCGGCGGTCGCCCCTCAGCCGCCCTCGGCTCCCCAAGCACCATAGGGCGTGGCCACCAGGATCTCTCCGTCGTCCCCCGGCTCCTTGCGGTACTCCCAGGGGAGTAGCGTTTCCTCGATCGTCGTCGGATCCAGGCCTTCCAGCCCAGCCTTTCGCATGGCGTAGATGCAGTCCGGACGGCCACTGCTGCCACCTCCGGGCCAGAAGCTGATGGAGCGCTCCAGCATGCGGGGCTCGATGAAGCTCTCGAGGGTTCCTGTCTCGGGGTTGT
The DNA here is from genome assembly GCA_034211275.1 of Acidobacteriota bacterium. NCBI lineage: Bacteria > Pseudomonadati > Acidobacteriota > Acidobacteriota bacterium. The sequence continues at coordinate 7,877 of JAXHTF010000057.1, read as the reverse complement.
AGTGGAGATTCTGTCTCCAGACCATCTCGCCAACGATGCCGTTCTCTTCCTTCTGGGAGAAGAGCTGGAAGGTATCCTCTCCGGCTTCGTAGACGAGGACGGCGTAGTACTTTCTATCCGGCTCCTGCGACGGATCCGTATGACCGATATCTCCCGCCACTACCCGCCAGTGACGGGCGAAATCTCCGGGCTGGGGAAGCTTCTTCTCATTCGAGCTCGTGGAACGGGTCATCAGGGCTCTCCTTCGGTAGAAAGTTGTCGTTGGCTCCACCCTCTGAGTGAGTGGCGGTGGGAAAACCTCTCATCCCTCTGCCCCTCGATCTCTCTGTCGCGGATTCCAATCTCGGGCCTGTCCCGCCGGTCTTCCGACAGGGCCTCGCTATGGGCTTTCCGGGGGATCGCCAGCGCTCGGCGCCAGCACCCGGAAGGCCATCTCCGCCGCCGGCGCGGAGCTCTCGCTCGGTGCTCGATGGATCTCGATGCGGTACTCCCCCGGCGGCAGGAAGGAGGGCGGGAGGGCGACGAGGAGAGTGTCGTAGAGGGTGGGCTCGAGCTCGCCGCTGCTCCACAGCGTCTCTCCGGCGGTATCCCGCAGATCCACGCGGTAGTGCGCCGCGTCCACCGCCGGAAGCTCGAGGGAGAGCAGCAGGGCGTCGCTCTGCGGATCCGGCCGGATCTCCACCGTGCCCCCGGCGTCCCGCGATACACCCAACGAGACCACGGCCAGGTTCGCCAGCGGCTCGGCGAGGGTCCATACCCCGGGCTCGCTCTGCCCCCCGCCGGCCGCCGTGAGCCTCGCGTTCTCTTGTTCCAGCCGGTCGAGCTCCGCGCCCTGGCGCAGCAACAACACCGGCATCACCACCAGAGCCAGGGCGACGGCCAACAGGCCCATCAGCTGTGGAGGCCGACGACTGCGCAACCAGGCGAGGGCGCCGGTCTCGGTGGCCGATTCGAGCGCTCTGGGGAGCCCTTCCGGGGCCGCGTTCGGCGTCCCATCCTCGGCCGCCACCTGCTGCAGCCCCCGGCGCAGCTCCTCCCCCGCCTGCACCGCTTCCAGACACTCGCCGCATTCGAAGAGGTGCTCCTCGAAGAGGGCCTCGTCCTCCGGAGCGAGGCGGCCCGCCAGATAGCGGTCGAGGACGTGCTCGTCGTCGATGCGGGGATGGTCCATGGCCTTCGGTTGTCGTGGGTCGCTCATTCAGCTCGCGCCTCTTCCCACAGCCGCCGGTAACGCTGCCGAGCCCGCGACAGGACGCGGTAGAAGTGATCGCCTTCGATCTCCAGATCGGCGCAGATGCGGGAGCTGCTCTCTCCCGTGAGGTAGTAGCGAAAGAGAACCTCGCGATCCCGCGGGACCCCGAGCTCGGAGAGAACACGGCGGGTCAAAGAGCTCCTCTCCTGGTGCAGCAATCCGTCCAGCGGGCTCGCCGCCGCCGCGTCCTCGAAGTCCAACCGCTGCTCCAACGAAGTCTCCGCCTGATATCTGCGGCGGCGGTATTGTTGGGTGCTCAGATTCTTCACCAAGGAGCGGAGGAAGCCGGCCAGCCGCTCCGGTTGTTGGACCTCGCCACGGCGAATCTTCGTCAGGGCGAGCATCAGCGTGTCCTGGTAGAGATCCTCCGCATCCGCCTCGCTGCGGGTGAAGCGGCGGGCCAGGAAGCGCAAAGTCCCGCCACTGCGCTCGATCAACTCGCCCTCGGCCCCGTCGTCGCCATCGGCGATGCGGCGCACCAAATCGGCGGCGATCTCCGGGGTGAGGGCGCTCAAGAAAGCGAGGTCCCATGGAACCGATCTCCCACCGCCAGCTCTCTCCGCTCGTCATCCGCATCCCTCGCTTCTCCCGGGGCCCTGCCGCGAGGATGGGGACCCAGCCCCCCTCTCGAAGACCAGTGGGACGAGCACGGCAAACCTCTCAGCTTCGCCACGAGAACCTTCCAAAGCCCTAGGCTGGATTCAGGGTCCAGCTCAGGCCACGCGCGCGACGCGCACCGGGCAGACAGCACAAGCTCGATCATGTGCCGCGATTCTCCCCCAGCCCCGCCAGATGGCGCAATTGGGCCCCAGCCCGAGACGCCGGCTGTGACCGGCCTCAGGCCCGGCGCGCCCGGGCCACGGTCTGGTGATCGTAGGTGGTGATTTCCAAGCGGTGGCCCCAGGGATCGGAGAAATAGATCGACCAGGCCTTCTGGTGGTCCTTGGCCAGCTCCTCCGTCACCCGGCGGCCCAGGTGATCCTGGAGGTCGAGCTCCGGCAGCCGGCGGAGGAAGCGGAGGAACCCTTCACCGCTGACTTGAAAGGCCACCAGGTGAAAACCGGCGGTGGGGCGGCCACCCTGGGACTCACCGCGAAAGAGCGCCAGCTTGGTTCCCGCCCGAGGCGTGGCGATCATCAGCGGGCCTCGGGGATCCTCCGCCCAGCTTTCGAATTCCGGTACCACCTCCAGCCCCAGGATCCGCTGATACCAAGCCGCCGCCGCCCGGCGGCTGGGGACGAAGAATTCCACGTGATCGATCTGGTCGACTCGGAAGGGCGGGTCGTTGCTCGCGGTCATGGTCGGTCCTCGGTGCGGGTCGATGGGGTTTGCGGTTCGGGACTCTCTGCCGTCAGAGCGTAACTCAGACGCCGCCCGGGGGCAGGATTCTCGACCAATTACTACCCCAGTAGTATTCATCCCTTGACATTCAACTACCCGGGTAGTACTAATAGAGTAGTTGATGTCACGAGCCCGCCAGGTCGGGTGTTCGCGGCGCCGACCGAATCGATGCTCGAAGGGTTCGGGGAACATCTCAGTCCCGGCCTACGTATTCACCCAAGGAGAATCATGGCTCGAAAACACCGACTTGGAGATCTGCAACTGGCCATCATGAAGGTCCTGTGGCGGCGCGGTGAAGCCGCCGTCGCCGACGTTCACGGGGCCCTGGAGGCCGAGCGCGGTCTGGCCCCCACCACCATCGCCACCATGCTCGCCAAAATGGAAGACAAGGGCGTCGTCGATCACCGGCAGGAAGGCCGGCGCTACATCTACCGACCCTCCGTCACCGAAGCCGAGGTCCGCCGCAGCATGGTCGGGGACCTCACCCAACGCCTATTCCAGGGGGACGCCGCGGCCCTGGTCAGCCATCTCATCGCGGAGCACGAAATCGACGCCGGCGAGCTGGACGAGCTGCGCCAGCTCATCGCCGGGCAACGGCGGGAGGAAGAACAATGATCGCGACCCTACAAGAGCTCTGGAGCTCCTTCAGCCAGGCCCTGGCGCCTTGGTTGCTCACCTACGCCCTCCACAGCACCGTCTTTCTCGCTCTCGCCTGGGCGTTGAGCCGCTGGCTCCCCACCGCCGCCGAGGAGATCGTCTGGCGCAGCGCCCTGGTGGGCGCCCTGGGCACCACCACCCTGCGCTATCTGCTGCCCGCCGCCGCCAACCCCTGGAACTGGCTCGGCACCGCAGCGGAACCCATGGCAGCCCTACCCGTAGCGGCATCGGTGCCGCTGCCCGCCAACGGGTCTCTCTCCGCCGCGGCGGAAGCGTTGCCGGCGAACGCCGCCAACCTCCCGTTGGCGCCCACCGCCGTGCCCTTGACGGATGGCTCCCTGTCCCCGGCGGCAAGCTCCTTCGCTGCCCTTTGGGGATCCATTCCTTGGGCCAACACCTTCACCGCCGTCTGGCTGCTGGGCGCCGTCACCGGAATCGCTTTTCTGGTGCTAGGGCATCTGATCTGGCGCCGCCGCCTCGAAGGCCGCCGGCCGCTGCACCAGGGGCCCGCCGCCCAGGCGCTTCGCCGGCTGCTACGGACGCTGAGCCCGAAGACGCCGGCATCCAACGATGCCGCGCTCACCGATGCCGCGCTCACCAATGCCGGCCCGCGGCTGTTCAGCAGCCTCTATCTGCCGGTACCGGTGGCTCGGGGCTGGGGCCGCCAGGGCGAAATCTGCCTGCCGGAACGGGCGGTGCAGGAGCTCGCACCAGCCCAGCAGGAGAGTGCCGTAGCCCACGAGCTGGCGCACCTGGTCCGCCACGACCCGGCCTGGCAGCTGCTGGCCCGGGGACTGGAGCGCATCTTCTTCTTCCAGCCCCTGCACCGGGTGGCCCGCCGCCGCCTGGCCCAGCTGGCGGAATATCACTGCGATGATTGGGCCGCCGCCCACACCGGCCAGCCCCTGGAGCTCGCCAGCTGCCTCACCGCCGTCGCCGGCTGGCACACCGCCCCCTGGCATCAAGACCTGGCGCCGCTCCCCGGTCCCGCCATGGCCGCCGGTGGCCGCGGCCTGCGCCGGCGGGTGGAGCGCCTGCTGCGCGCTTCCGGCTCCATCTCCAGGGCGCCCCGCTGGTGTTTGCCGGCGGTTCTGGTACTGGTCCTGACCCTGGGCGTCGCCCTCCCCGGCGTCACCGGTGCCGCACCCGAAGTGGCACCGCCGGAGCCCCCGACGGCTCCGGAGGCACCACCGGCGCCCGAAGCTCCGGAGGCTCCCGCAGCCCCTGAGGCACCGCAGGCTTCCCCGGCTCCGGAGGCTCCACTAGCTCCGGAGGCCCCTCCTGCGCCGCAAGCCCCCCCTGCCCCCCGCGGGGAGCACAGCATCCCGGCTCCTCCCCGGCCTCCGGAAGTGCCCTCGGCACCGCTGCCGGAGCATCCGGTGACTGTGCTGCCGGCGCCGGAAGCTCCGGAGGAGGTTGCGGGAGATGCTCCGGTGGCCGCTGCCCTACGGCACACCGTCGCCCCCGAAACCGCCCGGCCGGTGGTCGCCACCCTGCCCCTGAGCCCGGGCTCACGGGTGCCGGTGGCCCGGGTCGCTGCTCTGCCCTCCGGAGAACCAGTGCGCAATGAGGAGCAGCGTCGGGCCGCCGCTGCCCGCGAGCAGGAACGAGGACGAGAACGGGAGCAGCTGCGAGGCGAGGAGCGGGAGGCCGCCCGGGAGCGAGCCCTGGCTCAACGAGAGCAGGCCGAGCTTCAGCGGGAAGAGCTGCGGCGGGTCCAGGAGGAATTCCGCGAAGAGATCGCCGGATCCGTCGAGGAGCTCCGGCGCATCGCCGAGGCTGCAGCGCGGGAAGAGCGCGAGCTCACCGCCGACGAGCAAGCCCGTATGGAGGCCGCCGAAGCGGAGATCGAAGCCCGGGCCGAGGCTCTGCGGCAGGAGATCGAGCAGCGGGTCGCCGAACAACAGCTACATCACGAGGAAGTGACCCGGGAGCATATGGAGCGAGCTCAGCACCAACTCCAGGAAGCGCGCCAGAGGCTCGAGGAGCATCAGGCCGAAGCCATGGAGCAGGCCCGTCAGCAGCTCGAAGAGCGCCGGGCCGAGCTTCAGGAGCTGAGCGGCGAGCAGCGGGAGGAAATGGAGCGAGAGCTGGCGGAGGCTCAGCGCGAGCTGGAAGAGAGCCGTCAGGCGATCGAGGAAGCGCGCCAGGAAATCGCCGCCGAGGAGCAGCGTCTTGCGGAAGAGATCCGCAGGGAGCTGGAGCGTGAGCGCCAGCGCCAGAGATCCGGGCGCTCCGAGGACCCGGACTCCCGCCGCTAACGCCCCTCTAGCTCCTCAACGAACGAAAGCCCGGCTCTCCCTCACCAGGGAGGCCGGGCTTTCGTGTTTCGAGGGGTTTCCAGCGCCGGAGCGAAAATCACGCGGGCGCGGCGGCGGGCTGGGCCACCAGCACCAGGCGCTCGCGGCTGGACACCACTACGCCGCCGGGCTTCTCCACCGTCACCGCGAAGAGGGTCGGCTCCCCCACCCGCAACTTGGCGTCGATGGGTACCACCGCTCGGCCCGCAGCGACGTCGAAGACCCCGCCGTCCACCGGGTAGCGCTCGTCCTGCTCGGCGTCGAAGATCCACAGCTGGTATTGATTCTGCTGCGGGTCGTTGGCCGGCAACCCGTCGAAGACCATATAACCGGCCTGCAACGAATCGCTCCACAGCACCTCACCCTGAACCCCTGCCGCCGCCGGATCCTCGGTGCCCTGCCAGGCGACGACCACCGCATCCTCGGCGTTGCGCACATCCTCCAGACTGGGCCCGGACGGATCTTCGGATTGGGCCTCGGTCGGCGTTTCCGGCGGCGGTGGGTTGATCACCGTCACCACCTCCGGCGGCTGCGGTGCCACCAGCACCGGTTGGAGAGCCAGCCACCAGCCCGCCGCCGCCAGCAGCAGCGACGCGGCGGCAGCGTACCAACCCCAGCGGCCGCTACGCCCGGGCATCGACACGACCGTCGCCGGAGGCTTGACGTCCGAGAGCGGCAGTTCCGCCGATGGCGGAGGCTCCTGCGCCGGCGGAGCCGAGATCGATGCGCCGGCGCTGAGCTCACGACTTGCAAACTCCCGGGCTCGGCGCCGCAAGGCAGCCTCCACCTCCGCCGGCATCACGGCGTCTGGCATCTCGGCGTCGAGATCCGCCGCCGCCAGCTGGATCGCCGCCGCCGCCAGCTCGAAGTCCTCGGCATCCACCGACTTCTCGGCCTCCAGCAGGCCCGCCAGCTCGAGCTTCTCGGCCTGCGACAAGCCCTCCGTGGCCTGGGCCACCAGGAGGTCGAGGCAGCGCTCGTCGGTAGGTCCTCGCCGGGCGCTCATGACGCCGCCTCCTCGGCAGAAGGCTGACGGAAGAGGAGGACATCCCGAACCCGCTGCAACCCTCGACGAATGTAGGTCTTGACGGTGCCCAGGGGCAGCTCCGTATGGTCGGCGATCTCGCTGTGGGACATGCCGTAGACCACCGATAGGGTCACCGCATCCCGTTCCTTGGGATCCAGCTGCTCAATGGCCCGGCGGGCCAGGGAAGCCTCGGCGCTGGCCTCGACAGTCTGCGGAGCCCGCACCGGCAGCTCGCCGTCGTCGGTGGTCAGGGAGCTCTCCGTCGGCCGGCGACCGGCCTTGCGGCGCCGATCGATGAGGCGCCGGCGGGCGATCATGGTGACGAAGGCGGGCTCCGAGGAACGGGCGGGATCGTAGCGGTGGGCCGAGGACCACAGCTCGATGAAGATCTCCTGCACCGCATCCTCGGCGTCGGCACCGATGATCCGGCGGGCGGTCCACCAGATCAGACCCTTGTAGCGATCGATGCACTCCTCCACCGCCTGCGCGTCGCCGGCGGCGACACGGGGCAAGAGCGGCTCGGGGGCGGTCTTCTCGCGGGTCTTGGTCAAAGTAGAGCGGAGTATATCCAACCTCCCCCACCGCGCTTCAAGCCTCGGTCCAGGATCCAGCACGAGCGCCGCGTTTCCGGTTAGGATGCAGGGTATGTGCTCTCGGCTCACCATGATTCTCGCCCTTGCCCTACTCTTCGTCGCCTGTGGTGCGCCGGATGCATCGGAGACGACAAAACCCCAAGAACCGGCGGAATCCGCGACCGTAGCGGATCTCACCGGCACCTGGCGCGCCGTCCTGACCTCCCCCGGAGGCGAGCTACCCTTCACCCTGGAAATCGAAGAAGGCAGCATCGAGGAAGGCACCGTGGGGCTCCAGGCCGCGGTGATCAACGGTGCGGAAGCCACCGAGCTCAGCAGCGTCGAGGTGCTGGGATCCGAGGTCGTGCTGCGCTTCGATTGGTACGACGCGGAAATCACCTCCCAGCTCTCGGAAGACGGTCAGCGGCTCCATGGCCAGTGGAGGAAGACCATCCCCGACGGCGATTCGGTGCTCCCCTTCACCGCCACCCGCGGCGACCAGCGCCGCTTCCTGCCGCTGGAAGAAGCTGGTCTCGAACCCGGCGCCGACGGTCTGCCGGAAATTTCCGGCGTGTGGGCGGTGGAGTTCATCGAGCAGGGGACGGACGAGGAAGAGGTCACCCCCGAGGCCGCCCGCGGTGAGCTCCAGCAGGACGGCGACCAAGTCACCGGCACCTTCCTCACCGCTACCGGCGACTACCGTTTCCTCGAGGGCCGCTACGAGCAAG